>CAIKJM010000151.1 GCA_903827735.1 uncultured Rhodanobacter sp.
AACGTCACGCCCGGCAGGCCATTCAATAGATCGATCACCGACACTGGCTGCAACCGCTCGATGTCGGCATGCGTGATGACGGTCACCGACGACAGCGATTCATCGATAGTAATCGGCGTGCGCGTGGCGGTGACGATCACCGGATCGAGCGAGCTGGTATTGCTCGCGTCGGCGGCGCCCTGGTCGGCCGCATGGGCGGCCATCATGCAGCTCAACAGCGAGGCTGCCAGTAAAGTCTTTTTCAATGTCATTCCCCAGCCGCACACCCGCGTACGGCCCACACGTTCGATGGGCTGGCAGCCGACGACAGGGAAAGACAGAACAACGGGCAGGCGCGGCGCGCACAAACTGAGGTCGCCACAGCACGTGGTTCAGCCTCGCCCACCGCGAGCCACCAGAAATCGTCCAGGCCGGTCTCCGGGCTGACGAGCAGCAGACGTATGAACCGCCTGCTCCGAACGGCGCCTTCCCGTGCAAGCACAGTGGCATTCGCCGTTCGTTGACTCGCTTACCGTTGCGGGGGCAGCGCCGGCCTTGCAGTGCTTCCGCACCACGCACCGGCTTCCCGTTTCATCCCTTCAGCGTAAGCCTTCGGGACACCTCGACCTTGGCACTGTAGTGGCTGATCCGATGCATTCGCAAGTCGGCTGGGCATACGCCAGCGTACTGACATCTTTGTGCAAGAAATTGCTAAAAAGGCGTTGACCTCGTAGGAATTTGTGGCGTAAGTTTCTTCACAAGCCTGCAACATTTTGTCAACAAGACCGACATAAGGCCTGCATGGCTTCGCCAGGCGAATCATGCCCTCGGGTACCGAAAATCTTTTTCGTGGCCTTGCTCGATCATCCGCTATCGAAACATCTTGTTGCCTGTTTCGTAAGTTCAACCGATACCTTGTTTGACTTATGTCCGCGTCGAAACCGGACGGAATATTGGGGAGATATAAGCAGTGAACAACTTTCATGTAGCTAAAGGGGCGCCGATGCGTCGGACAGCCATCGTTGCAGCGTTGAGCTTGGGGCTGGCAGGCTTGGCGCACGGACAGTCGACATCGGGCAGTTTCTTCGGAACCGCGCAACCTGGGGAAACAGTCACGGCCACGAGCACAACCGGCTTGACGCGTACGGTGAGTACCGATGCGGCCGGACGATTTGCGCTGTCGTCGCTTCCGGTGGGCACCTATGAGGTAACACTTCAGCGTGATGGCAAGGTCATCAGCAAACAATCGGACGTCACCATCAAAGTAGGTTCGGGCACCGAGCTTTCCTTCGCTACCGCCGATTCAGCTAATCCGGAAAACGCGAAAAGCCTTGCTGGCGTGACAGTAAATGCCAGATCGGCTCCACCTATCGATGTGACCAGCGTCAGTTCCAATACCGTTATAACCGCAAAGCAACTGAGCACGTTGCCGATCGGTCGTTCGGCCGAAGCCATTGCCTTGCTCGCGCCGGGCGCGGTGCAAGGCACTGCCGCATTTGCTGCCCTGCGCGGCCCCACCAATAATGCGCTGGTGGCATTCGGCGGCAGTTCTGTTACCGAAAATGCCTACTACCTCAACGGTATGAACGTCACCGATCCGGTCAGTGGATTGGGTGGCATCACCCTGCCTTACGGCTCGATTGAACAGCAAGAGATTTTATCGGGTGGCTACGGCGCCCAGTACGGCCGCTCCGACGGCGGCGTGATAAGCCAGATCGGCAAGCGGGGCACCAACGAGTGGCACTTTGGCGCGCAACTGTTGTTCACACCCAAGAATACAAGTAGCGATCCGAGAAATATCGATTACCCCTATCCGACCGACGATTATCCCGACTCCAGAGTCATTCCCGGACAAGCCGGCAAGCTATATCGCGATCGGAGCAAAGATAAGGGTTGGGATGCGGTAGAGAGCGTGTATGTTGGCGGTCCATTGATCCAAGACAAACTGTTTCTTTTCGCATCAGCTGAAGGCGAGAGGCAAACCGTGCAAACGACTACCGCCGTTAGCGCAGGCGCCACCCAAGATCAGGGTACATATCACGATCCCAAAGCCTACGTAAAACTGGATTGGAACATCAACGAATCCAATATTTTGGAGTTGACCGGTGCCTCCAATAAGCAAAGCTTCAACGGCAATACATTTGCTTACAATTACAATACGTTGAGCACCGGGGAGTTTCTAAACCAGGATATTCCAACCAAAACATCTCAACAGATGTGGATCGCCAAGTACACCGGCTATGTCACCGATGCATTGACCGTCAATGCCCAATTTGGCAAGCAGACCGTGCAGTATTACAAGGGAAACCCTGCCGGCTTTGATCCCGACCTGATTTACATCCTTACCCCCGAAAACCAAGACCCGCGAATTACCGGCGGCAAGCAAATAAGCAACCAGCAAACTATCTTTCAGACCACCGACCCTTCGAACCAAGCCAAAGGCGCCAACTATCGCTTCGATTTGACCTATGTCCTCGGTGATCACACGATTACCGCCGGCATTGATAATCAGCGTACGCAAGACCTCAACGCCTCTACCTTCATTGCCGCCAACGCTGGTTACGCATGGCAGTATGGGCAAGCAGCGGATGGAAATACCCCGATCAATTTCCAGGTTGGGCCAACTGGCGAGGCGGCGAATGGCTATTACGTCGATAAGTACAATCAGTCTGCGGGTGGCTCGGTAGAAGTTGATCAGCGTGCGCAGTATGTTCAGGATCAGTGGCAGGTTACCGATCGCTTGCTGCTGAGCCTGGGCGTACGCAACGACCAGTTCAACAACTACAACAGCTCCAGCCAGGTTTTTATTCATCAGCACAGCCCGCAATGGCAGCCACGCCTCGGCGCATCGTGGGACGTCTTTGGTGACTCCAGCCTCAAGGTATACGGCAATGCCGGCCGCTACTATCTCGCGCTACCAACCTCGCTTGCCTTACGAGGCGCATCGGCTTCGACTTATTTGCAAACTTTCTACACCTATACAGGCATCGATCCCGCCACCGGTTACCCGACCGGCTTGACGCCGATTACAAATGCTTTGGGCGCTGGCGGCGTACCCATTTCTCCAGATGGCGAATATGGCAACCCACCTGATCCAGCACTGACGACGTCAAAGACGCTCAAGGCGCAATATCAGGACGAGTACATTCTTGGCTTTGACAAGACGCTGTCTTTCCTCGACACGCAGTGGGTATACGGTGCCAAGGCAACCTATCGTGATCTGAAGAACGAAACTGACGATACCTGCGACTCAGATATTCTGCTGAGCAAGGCCGCAGCTTTGGGTATCGATGTCGATGGTAATGATCCAACTGCGTACCGAGGCTGTCGCTTCTTCAACCCTGGTCGTGCGGCCGTATTTGTAGTGAAAGGGACCGACGGGCTGAATCACGACGTTCCGCTCAGCAACGCGGAGCTGGGTTTTCCTCGAGCCAAACGTTCTTACGCGAGTTTGGAGCTTTACTTAAGCCACCCGTTCGATGGCAAGTGGTGGGGCAAGGTCGATTATTTGTATTCGCACAGCTACGGCAATTCCGAAGGGCAGGTACGTTCCGATATCGGTCAGGGCGATGTGGCCGCAACGGAGGATTGGGATGGCCCGTCACTGGAAACCTACGCCGGCGGCAGTCTTGCCAACGATCGCAGGCACCAGTTCAAAGCTTATGGCGGTTATCAGTTCACGCCGGAATGGAATGTTTCCGGCAACCTAGCGATCATCTCAGGCACACCGCGTAGTTGCCTTGGCCTTTTCGGCCCAGATCAGACCGCGCCGCTCTATGCAGGCAACAACTACCACTTCTGTGGTGGAGTGCCTTCGTCTCCCGGCGATGCCGGCCGTACGCCCTGGCAGCACATCTTCTCGGTCAATCTTGAGTATCGCCCTGCCTTCGCTGATCATAAATTGGCTTTCAGCGCCTACGTTTTCAATATTACTAACGAGCAAAAGACAACCCAGTACAGAGCTTCGTATGGTTCAACTTACGGCTTACCACTTAGTGTGGAACAGCCGCGGTACGTTCGTTTTGGCGCTACCTACGATTTCTAAATGGCGTAGCTAAAAAGCATAAAAAAACGCCCCGAATATTCGGGGCGTTTTTCTTTTTGCGCGTTGAAAGGCTGTCCGCAAGAACTCATGCGTGAAGCCATCAACTCTGGACTAAAGTGAGCGTCAAGTCACTCGGCGTAACTTGATGCGCCACCAATCCAACTTTGCGTGATTTTGTAATCGCCATCCATGACGACGAGATCGGCGCAGTAGCCGGGCGCGATGCGGCCGTGGCTGTCGCTCAGACCGAGAAAATCCGCGGGATAGGTGCTGGCCATGCGCACCGCTTCGTCCAGCGGCAGGCCCAACATCTCGACGGTGTTGCGCACGGCGCCGGCCATGTCGAGCGCGGAGCCGGCGAGTGTGCCTTGCGCGGTCTGGCAGATGCCGTCTTTCGCGGTGATGGTTTCGCCGTTGAGTACGAAGTCGGGGTGATCCGCGCCGACCGGCGGCATCGCGTCGGTGACCAGCAGCATCTTGCCGCGCGGCTTGGCGGCGATGGCGGCGCGCAGCGTCGCCGGATGCACGTGATGGCCGTCGACAATCAGCCCGCACCAGCTCTGCGCATCGTCGAGCGCGGCGCCGACCACGCCGGGCTCGCGGCTGCCCAGCGGCGTCATCGCGTTGAACAGATGGGTGAAGCCGCGAATGCCGTCGGCCAGTGCCGCCTTGGTCGTGTCGTAATCGGCCGCGGTGTGGCCAGCACAGAGCACCAGCCCTGCCGCGGCCAGCGACCTGATGCTCTCGCTCGCCACCTGATCGGGTGCCAGCGTCATGAGGCGCACGCCAGCATGCGGAGCGCACAGCATGGCGAGTTCTTCGCTGCCGGGGGCGTGAAAAAATTTCGGATCGTGCACGCCCTTTCGCGCGGGCGCGAGATAGGGGCCTTCGAGATGGATGCCCAGCACGCCGGGCACGTTGTCGGCCAGCGCCTGCTCCACGGCGGCCATCGCCGCGCGCATTGTTTCCACATTGTCGCTGATCAGCGTCGGCAAAAAACCGGTCGTGCCGAAGCGCCGATGCGCGGCGCCGATCCGGCGAATCGTATCCACGGTCGGCGTCTCGTTGAACAGCACCCCGCCGCCGCCGTTGACCTGCGTATCGATAAAGCCCGGCAGCAGCATGGCGCCGTGCAGATCCTGCTGTTCCGCCTGCAGCACGCGGGCGTCGGACGACGGCACCACGTCGAGAATAAGACCATCCTTTAGCAGAACAACCACATCGTCCCGCCAGCCTTGCGGCGTGAGCACGCGTGCGTTCGTGAGGGCGATTGTCATGGCGGATCCTGGTCAGGTGTGTGTCGAAAAATCGGTTTGCTGATTCGAGTTTTGGAACAGCGGCAACAATCGAAAGGTATTGGCAGGTTGTACTTCTACGTCGCACCCCAGACCCGTTAGCTGCTGTGCAACGGCGTGGAGCGTGCAGCACGAGAAATGATCGGCGACCCCGGTTTCGCTTGCCCCTAGCCGCTCGCCCTCCAAAAAATCAAACCGTCTCCGTCACCTTGTTCAGATGCGGCGGCACATCCGGATTGAACCCGCGGCGCAGCGACAGCTCGGCGGTCGCACGATAAAAGCTCTGGATGATCAGCAGCGGCGTGCACAGCGCCGGCAGGCCCGCCATCACTGGCAAACTGCCTTTTCCTTTTTGGCCCGGCGCAGCCACCCACACGTGGGCGCCACGCTTTCGAAACATGTCGGCCAGGGCCAGCGTGCCTTCCAGCGTGTCGTCGTCTTGCGCGAAGCACAGCACCGGGAAATCCGGTCCGACCAGCGCCATCGGGCCGTGCTTGACCTCGGCTGCACTGAACGCCTCCGCGTGCAGGCCGCAGGTTTCCTTGAACTTCAGCGCCGCTTCCAGCGCGATGCCGAGACCGAAGCCGCGGCCGACGACAAACAGATTGTGCGCGTCAGTCAGCCCTTCGCTCAGGCTCGACCAGTCGGCATCCCAGCCGCTGCGCAGCGCGTCGGGCAAGGCGTGCAGGGCTTCGCCAAGTTCTTGGTCACCGCGCCAGCGCGCGCATAGATGCAGCACAGCGGCTAGCGCCGCGATATAGCTCTTGGTCGCCGCTACGCTGCGCTCGGGTCCTGCGTGCAAAGGGATCACCGTATCGGCGATGGCGGCCAGCGGCGAATCCTCCACGTTGACCAGCGCGATGACGCGCGCGCCGGCGATCTTGGCCGCCTGTGCGTTGCGCACCAGGTCGGGGCTTTTGCCCGACTGCGAGATCGCGATGAACAGCGCGTCCTGCCAGCGCTGTTCGGCCGCGTAGACCGAAGTCACCGACGGCGAAGCGGAGGCCGTGACGATGCCGAGCTGGGTTTCGAAGACGTATTTGGCGTAGGCGGCGGCGTGGTCGGAGCTGCCGCGGGCGCAGGTCACGATGAAGCGCGGCGGATGCGCGCGCAGCGTCTGCGCCAGCGCCGTGACGATTTCATCATTGGCGGCAAACTGGCGCGCGACGACATCGGCGGTTTCGTGCGCTTCGCTGTACATCAGGGTGTCGCGTGCCTGCATGGGATTCTCTAGATTGAAAGGTTATGGACGTCCAAACGGCTATTTGATCGGCTTGACAGGAGTACCCATCAATCCGTCTGCAGTTCCGCAACAAAGTCGTAGATATCGCCGCGGTACCAGGAGCAGGTGAACTCGACCACGCGGCCATCGTCGAGAAAGCTGCGGCGCTCGATGTTCAGGCCGGCGCTACCGGCGCTGACATGCAGCAACCGCGCCTGCTGCGCATTGAGCGACACCGCGCGCAGCCGCTGCAGCGCGCGCCGCGGCCGGCAGTTGAACTGCTCCAGCACCTCGTACAGCGAGTCGTGCACGAGCATGGGGTCGGGCAGCACGCTGGCCGGCACCACGCTGCGCTCGATCGCCAGCGGCTCGTCCTGGCCGTAGCGCACGCGGTGCAGGCGCACGACCAGCGAGCCGGGCGACAGGTTCAACGCCATCGATTCTTCCGGCGTGACTTCGCCGATGCCGCGCTCGAAAAACTCCGAGCGCGGATGCAGTCCGCGCTCGTGCAGATCTTCGGTAAAGCTGGTCAGTCGCGACATCGGCTTGACGATGCGCTCGGCGATGAAGGTGCCGGCGCCGTGGCGTTGGGTCAGCAGACCCTCTTCCACCAGCCCGGCGATCGCTTTGCGCACGGTCACCCGCGAAAGCTTGAGCGCGACCGACAGATCGCGCTCGCTGGGCAGCGCCTGACCCGGCTCGATATCGCGATGCTCGACGATATTGCGGATCGCTCGGCGCAGGCGCAGGTAGGCCAGCGGCTGGTTGGTGGCCGGATCGTGGCAGATCCGACGGTATTCGTTGGCCAGGGCGGTTTCCATAGTCGCACAAGATACCAATGAGTGACCACTTAGGCAACTGCTTGGCAGTCACCCACCCGCAGCCAGGCTCGCGCAGCTTAATTACTCAGCGTTTTGCTCATTCCCGTTATGATTTATGAGGTCGCGCAAAAACGGGTGGCGCCCTCTGGTATGTCACTGGTATGATCGGCGGCAACCGGGCAGCAGCACCTCTGGGTCGCGCTTGTCTGCCCTCATGGCATCTATCGAGGTGACTTTGTGACTGCTTCTTCGACCAGCTCTCATCAAACCGGCTCCAACCGATCCGACGCCTCCCAGGGCGGATCCTCCCAGCGCACCGAACCCTTCGACCTGGTGATTTTCGGCGGCACCGGCGATCTGGCCCTGCGCAAGCTGCTTCCTGCCCTGTACCACCGCTTTCTCGACGGCCAGATTCCCGACAGCAGCCGCATCGTCGGTATCGCCCGCGAAGGGCTGGACGACGACAGCTATCGCGAACAGGTGCGCGACACCCTCAGCAAGACCAGCGGTGCGGACACGGCAAAGATCGAGGCGTTCCTCAAGCAGGTCGGCTACCGCTCGCTGGATGCGCGCAAGGACGAAGGCTGGGACGAATTTGCCGCCCTGATCGGCGAGCAGCCCGAGCACATCCGCGTGTTCTATCTCTCGACCTCGCCCGAACTGTTCGTCGATATCTGCGGCCGCCTGGGCCACTACAAGCTCAACGAAGGCCAGTCGCGCGTGGTGCTGGAAAAACCGATCGGCCGCGACCTCGACAGCGCCAACCAGATCAACGACGCGGTCGGCCGCGTGTTCGACGAGTCGCAGACCTTCCGCATCGATCACTACCTCGGCAAGGAGACCGTGCAGAACCTGCTGGCGCTGCGCTTCGGTAACGCCTTGTTCGAGCCGCTGTGGAACAACGCGCATATCGACCACGTGCAGATCACCGTGTCCGAAACGCTCGGTACCGGCAACCGCAGCGCCTACTACGACCGCGCCGGCGCACTGCGCGACATGGTGCAGAACCACATCCTGCAGCTGCTGTGCATGGTGGCGATGGAGCCGCCGTCGTCGCTGGCACCCGACGCGGTGCGCGACGAGAAGCTGAAGGTGCTCAACTCGCTCAAGCACATCGACAGCAGCAACGTCGCCCAGCTCACCGTGCGTGGCCAGTACCGCGCCGGCGTGTCCGATGGCGCCAAGGTGCCCGGCTATCTCGATGAATTGGGCGATACCAAGTCCCATACCGAAACCTTTGTCGCGGTGAAGGCGGAGATCGCCAACTGGCGCTGGGCCGGCGTGCCGTTCTACCTGCGTACCGGCAAACGTCTGCCCGATCGCGTGTCGGAAATCGTGGTCGCGTTCAAGCCCGTGCCGCATTCCATCTTCCATGCTGAAGCCGGCACGCTGGCGCAGAATCGGCTGGTGCTGCGGCTGCAGCCGGATGAAGGCGTGAAACTGTGGCTGACCATCAAGCACCCGGGCCCGGGCGGCCTGCGCCTGCGCCACGTGCCGCTGGACATGAGCTTTGCCGAAGCCTTCGGCGTGTCGCAGCCCGACGCTTACGAGCGCCTGCTGCTCGACGTGGTGCGCGGCAACCCCACGCTGTTCATGCGTCGCGACGAAGTGGAGGCCGCATGGCGCTGGGCGGGCCCGATTCTGGCCGCTTGGTCGGCCAGCGGTGAAGCACCGCGGCCGTATTCGGCCGGCAGCTGGGGACCGAGCGCGGCCATTGCGCTGATCGAACGCGACGGCCGCACCTGGAGCGAGGACAGCGAGTAATCGCTTCAGTCGCCCGCGAGCTCTTACCGGTGATTCACTTGCGCGGGACCACCGGTACGTCACACTTCACCTTCCTTCCTAACGACAAGCAGGGCGCGCCTTCCGCATGATGCCTCCGGCGCGCGAACACCACCCATGACCACGCATCTCAACGTCACCACCCACAGTTTCACCGATTGCCACGCCCAGGCTGCCGCGCTGGCCGAACGCGTCGCCAAGCGGCTGCGCATGAGCCTCAACCAGCGCGGTCACGCGCTGCTCGCCGTGTCCGGCGGCAGCACGCCGAAGGATTTCTTCGCGCAGCTGTCGATGGAGACGCTGGACTGGGCGAACGTCAAAATCACCCTGGTCGACGAGCGCTGGGTGCCGGACACCGACGA
>CAIKJM010000152.1 GCA_903827735.1 uncultured Rhodanobacter sp.
CTTGGGAATGCCCGTGCCGTAGACCCAGTCCTGCACCTCGGCCCAGCGCATCTTGCCCGGGTATTTGTCGATCAGATTGGGCTTCATATAGGCCCGCATCTGCTCGGTGGTGATGCTCTGAAACGCGAAGTGGTCGAAGTAGCTGCGCAGGTAGGCATCGAAGTCGGCCCGGCCGAAGCGCTGCTCCAGCGTGCGCAGAAACCACGAGCCCTTGTCGTAGGCGACGCTGGACAGCGCGTCGTCCGCATCGACGCCGCGCAGGTCCGGGGTCAGCTTCTGCGCGTTGGCCGGCATGCTGCCGATGCTTTTTTCCAGCGCCCGGGCCGACAGCAGCGCTTCTTCGTCGGCCAGCGACTTGCCGTAGACGGCCTCGGTGATGCGCCCCTGCACGTAGGTGGTGAAGCCCTCATTGAGCCAGCCATCGCGCCAGCTGGCGTTGGTCACCAGATTGCCCGACCACGAATGCGCCAGCTCGTGCGAGATCACCGACGCCAGGCTCTTGTCGCCCACCACGATGGTCGGCGTGGCGAAGGTCATATTGGCGTTTTCCATGCCGCCGAACGGGAACGACGGCGGCAGCACGATCAAGTCGTAGCGGCCCCAGCGATACGGGCCGTAGAGTTGCTCGGCCGTGGCGATCATCTTTTCGGTGTCCTCGAACTCGTGCGCCGCCTTGTGCACCATCGAGGGCTCGGCATACACGGCGCTGCGCGGGCCGGTCGCTTCGGCGGCGATGTCGCCCGCGGCAATGGCCAGCAGGTAGGACGGAATCGGATGCGGCTGGTCGAACGTATAGTCGCCGTTGAGCGGGTGCTTGGCGTCGTTGAGCGCACTCATCACCACGCGCACGTCGCTGGGCGACGTGATATGGGCGTCGTACGTGATCCGGATCGCCGGCGAATCCTGGATCGGCACCCACGAGCGCGCGTTGATCGACTCGGACTGGGAAAACATGAAGGGCAGCTTTTTGCCCGCGGTCTGCGCCGGCGTCAGCCACTGCAGGCCGGACGCGTCGGGCGAGGTGGCGTAGACGATGCGTACCAGGGTCGGATGCGTCGGCGCGGCGATGGTGAGTTTGCTGCCTAGCGCCTTGTCGCGCGGCGCCAGCACATACTTCAGCGGCGCCGTTTTGCCGTCAGCCGATACCGACGCTATCGAGGCGATTTTCAGATCCCGCGTGTCCAGCACCAGCGACGTCGCCTTCGGATTTTTCCAGTCCAGTTTCAGCGTCGCCTGGCCGCTCAACTCACGTTGCGAAAAGTCGATCCTCAGATCGAGATCTAGATGCATGACGCGAACCTGATCCGGCTGCGCGTAAGAGTAAGGTTCGGCCGCCATGGCAGCCAGCGGCAACATAGAAACCGCAACGGCAAATAGGGAACGCAGACGCATGCAGACTCCGGAGAAAGCGAAATGCAAACGGAGAGTATGGCATTGCGGGGTTTGCGAGGGCTTGTGCCGAAAGGTCCATTCAGGCGGACGAACTAGGCCGGCGCGGCGATAAAACCGGGTTGCGCTTCAACGCGCCTGATCCACGCAGAAAAATGTGGGTAGCACTTCAGCGGAACGCCGACGCTTTCGGCGCAGGTGCTGTAGGCAAACAGGGCCCTGTCGGCGATGGTGTAGTCATCGCTAGCGATGAAGCGTCTCTTCCTCAGCTGGTCGTCAACAACCTCCAGCGCACGCTGCGCGGTCTGGCGCATGTTTTGTATCAAGGGTGGCGACTGATTCGACCACTCGCCGGCATGCATCCAATAGCGCAGCGTGCCTATTTTCGACTCGATCTGCTCCTGCTCGAAGTTCAACCACTGCAGCACCTTGGCTCGGTCAAACGCGCTGGTCGGCAGGTAGGGGGCTTCCCTCAGCGAGATACACGAGAATCGCGTTCGATTCAGCCAGCGCGCGGCCGTCGGCAAGCTGGATTGCGGGCACCTTGCCGGTGGGGTTGATGCGCAGATATTCGGGGTGCCGCCCCTCACCTTTGAAAATATCCACGGTCACCGTTCGATGCTCTCGACCGAGATGGTGCAGCAACAGCCGTACCTTCCATGCGTTGCGCGACGGAAGGTAGTCGAACAAGGTAAGAGAGCTCATATGCCGTTTCTCTATTCCTCAGACATAACGATCCGCCAGCCGATCCGTCGCCCTCACCAGCTGATCGACAATCGCCGGTTCCGACGCGGCGTGTCCGGCCAGCACGATATGCAGTTCGGCTTCCGGCCACGCATCGGCGAGATCGCAGGCGCTTTTGACGGGACAGATGATGTCGTAGCGGCCGTGGATGATGGTGGTGGGAATGTGGCGGATGCTGTCGACGTTGCGCAGCAGCTGGTCGGGTTCGAACCAGCCGTTGTGACGGAAGTAGTGGGCCTCGATCCGCGCGAGGCTGAGCGCGACTTCGGGCGCGGCGAAGCCGGCTTCGGTCTCGGGGCTTTCGGCCAGGGTGATGCCGCCGCCTTCCCACGCGCCCCACGCCTGAGCGGCGGCGAGCCGAACGGCTTCATCGTCCGCGGTGAGCCGGCGCCAGTAGGCTTCCATCATGTTGCCGCGCTCATCGGCGGGAATGGCCGCGGCGTAACGCTGCCATTTCTCCGGCAGGATCCACGAGGCGCCGCCCTCTTCGTAGTACCAGCGGATTTCCGCCGGCCGGCACAGAAAGATGCCGCGCAGCACCAGCCCCAGCACGCGCTGCGGATGCGTTTGCGCATAGGCAAGCGCCAGGGTGGAACCCCACGAGCCGCCGAACACCACCCAGCGTTCGATGCCGAGCTTTTCGCGGATGGTTTCGATATCGGCGACGAGATGCCAGGTGGTGTTGTCGGTGAGATCGGCAAACGGCGTCGATTGCCCCGCGCCGCGCTGGTCGAACAGCACGACGCGGTAGCGTGCCGGATCGAAGAAGCGCCGGTGATACGTAGCCAGCCCCGCGCCCGGACCGCCGTGCAGAAACACCACGGGTAGTCCGTCGGGGTTGCCGCACTCCTCCACGCGCAAGGTATGCACGGCATCGACGGAAAGATGCTGCGTGCGGTAGGGCTCGATCTCCGGATACATCTCGCGCATGGGCTTGCCTGTTTGTTTGAGCGACTAAGGCCTTGCGGCCTCGTCGTAGAAGCGCGACAGATCCGCCTTGACCTGCTTCAGCGCATTGACGTCGAAATAAATCATGTGGCCGGAGGGGTAGAAGCCGAAATCGATGTTCTTGCTGATCGACGGCTCCAGCCCGAGGTGGCCCAGATCGAACTGCGTGGCGTAGAACGGCGTGGCCAAGTCGTAATAGCCGTTAGCCGAAAATACCCTCAGGTGCGGGTTGCGGCGCATGGCGCCGGCCAGATCGCTACCTACATACGGCGCCTGGGTGAAGCCGTGGCCTTCCGTGCGCTTCCAGTCCCAGCCGCGGTTGATCACGCCGTAGTTGTTCGGCAAGTACGGACGCTCTTCGTTGAACTTCAGCTGCTCGCTGGCGTACTGGTTGAATGCCGCGAGATAGGCGCCGGTGGCGGCATCGCTGGCGGCGTCGCCCTCAGGCGTTTCGCCCGCAGCATCGGGGTCGATACCTTCGAAACGGCCGTCCAGACGGCCAACCGTGCGGCGCTGATCGCGCAGCAGCTCCTTGCGGAAGCGGCTGGGATCGATGCGCAGATTGGCCTCGCGGATGTAGCTCGGCGACAGGCCGATGTACTGGCTCAGCTGATTCGCCACGCGGTCGGCCTCGGCCGGCGTGATCGCGTCGCCCTTGGCCAGCGCCAGCGTGTAGTCGGTATTGGCGAACTGGCGCACGCGGGCCAAGAAGGTAGCAATGTCGGCCGGCTTGTTCGGCCGGCCCTTATCACCGACTTTGTCGTGATACCAGGCGATCGCCGCCTCGGTCGGCAGGTTGACGATAAAGGCATGGTCGTCGCCGGTGCTGGCCCAGACGTTGAAGTCGAGAATCGACGACATAAGCACCACGCCGTTGAACTCCATGCCCTGGTCCTGCAGCACTTTCACTAGCACCGCCGAGCGCGTGGTGCCGTAGCTTTCGCCGAACAGGAACTTCGGCGAGTTCCAGCGACGGTTGGTACTGACGTAGCGCGTGATGAACTTTGCGAACGCGTCGGCGTCCTGATCGATGCCGTAGAAGTTCTTGCCCTCGGCGCCGCCGACCAGCTGCGAATAGCCGGTGCCCGGTGCATCGATGAAAACCAGGTCGGTCTTGTCGAGCAGGCTGTCGTCGTTGGCGACGGTCTGATACGGCGGCGGCGGAATCGGCTGGTCGCCCTTGTTGGCCACGCGCACCGGGCCGAACGAACCCATATGCAGCCACATGCTCGACGAGCCCGGGCCGCCGTTATACATGAAGGTCACCGGGCGCTTGCCGGGCTTGCCGTCGTCCACCGTGTACGCCACATAGAAAAAGCTGACCGTCGGCTTGTCCTTGTCGTCCTTGATCAGCAGCGTGCCGGCGGTTGCCTTGTAGTTAATGGTGCGGCCACCGATGCGCACGCTGTGCTTGGTCACCACGCTGCGTTCGGGCGGGATGGGCAGCGCGTCTTTCTTGCTGTCCTTGTCGCTCTGCGCCTTGGCGTCCGCGGGCTTGTCGTCGTCGGCATGCACGGCACTGCCGAGGGTCAGCAGCAGCGCGAGGGCGAGCGGTGCGAGATATTTTTTACGCATGGCGATCATTCCGTGTCGATAAGGTGCGATCAGCGCGCGGGTGCGGCGCGATCGTAGAAGCCCGTCAGATCGCTCTTCAGCTGCTTCAGGGCCTCGGTGTTGAGATAGATCATGTGACCCGACGGGTAATACAGAAACTGCAGGTTGCCGCGCAGCGTCGGGTCGAGGTTCATATGCGCCAGGTCGTATTCGGTGATGAAGAACGGCGTGGCGAAATCGTAGTAGCCGTTGACCGAAAGCACCTTCAGACCCGGGTTGGTGCGCATGGCGTGCGCCAGGTCACCGGCCACGTAGGCCGTCGGCAGCGGCCGGCGCTGGTCGGCGGCCTTGTGCTTCCAATCCCAGTCCTTGCTGATGTCGCCGAAGGTGGGGCGATAGTCAAGGTCACTGTGGTATTTCAGCTGGCCATCCAGATAGTCGTGAAATGCGCTGACGAAGGCGCCGCTGATGCCACTATCCGAGGCGTCGTAATCGGGGGATTCGCCGGCCGCATCCGCGTCCATGCCGGTGAAGCGACTGTCGTAGCGGCCCAGCGTCAGGCGCTGGTCGCGCAGCAGCTCCTTGCGAAAGCGGCCGAGGTCGACGCGCAGGTTGGCCTCTTCGATGAACGGCACCGACAGCCCCGTGTACGCGGCGAGCTGACGCGCCACGGCGTCGCGCTGGTCGTCCGGCAGGTTCTGTCCCTGGGCCAAGGCGGCCGCGTACGGGCCGCGCGCGAAGGTGCGCACCTGCTCGAGAAAGGCCTTGAGGTCGGCCGGTTTGTTGGCCAGCTTGTTGTGATACCAGGCTGCCGCCGCGTAGCTCGGCAGATAGCCGATATAGATTTCGTCATAGCCGGGCAGGCGGATGCCGTAGTTGAGGATCGACGACATCAGGATCACGCCGTTGAAACTCATGCCGGCATTCTGCAGCGCATCGACCAGCGCGGCCGAGCGCGTGGTGCCGTAGCTTTCGCCGTAGAGAAACTTCGGCGAGTTCCAGCGTTTGTTGATGCTCACGTAGCGCTGGATGGCGTGGCTGAACGCGGAGATGTCCTGGTCAACGCCCCAGAAGTCCTTGCCGGTGGCCTTGCCCAGCGGACGCGAATAGCCGGTGCCGACGGCATCAATGAACACTAGATCGGTCTTGTCGAGCAGGCTGTCGCTGTTGGGTACCAGATGATACGGCGCCGGCGCGGTGGCCTCGGGGCTGGCGGTTTCGATGCGCACCGGCGCGAACGAGCCCATGTGCAGCCAGACGCTCGACGAGCCGGGGCCGCCGTTGTACAGAAAAGTCACCGGCCGTTTCCCGGCCTTGTCGCCGTCAATCGTGTAAGCCACATAGAACACGCTGGCCTGCGGCTGGCCCTTGTCGTCGCGGATGATCACCGTGCCGGCCGTCGCCGTGTACTTGATCGAATGGCCGCCGATGCTGGCGCTGTGCCGCGTGCGCACGGCGCTTTCGGTACTCGGCACCGCGGCATCGTCGGCCGACGGCTTCTTGCTGGCGTCGGACTTCGCCGGCGCAGGCGCATCGTCGGCATGACTGGGGATGATCGGGGCCAGCGTTAGCGCGCCGGCCAGCAGCAGTGAAATCAGGTGACGCATAAAGGCCCCGTCTCGATAAAGCGTCCTGGAAGTATGCGTGGCTGGCCGCGGCGGCGACCGTGACAAAAGTACTGGTTGCCTCGATCGGGCCGGATAAATGCGTCGCGTGCCGCGGCCTCACGAATTACGATGAGGACCTGTCCGAGCGTGAGTCCCTCCTGTGAATTTTCTTCGATGACCGGCACCGAACGCCTCGACGGCCGTACGCTTGCCTGTATCGGCACCGCCTTGCTGACGTGGTCGTCGGCGTACGCGTCGATCGCCTATGCGCTGCCGTCGTTCACGCCGGGCGAAGTGGCGCTGGCCCGGCTGGGCATGGCGTCGATCTGCTTCGCGCTGCTGCTGCTGATTCGACGCGTGCCCCTGCCGGCGCGCCGCGACTGGCCGCAGCTGGCGCTGCTGGGCGTGATCGGGCTGACGGCGTATCACATCTGCCTCAATTACGCGGAGACGCGCATCGCCAGCGGCACGGCGTCGATCATGTTGTCGCTGATCCCGGCAGCCACGGTTGCCGTATCCGCCGTGTGGCTGCGCGAGCGGCTGCCCGCGCGCACGCTCACCGGCTTGGGCATTGCCCTGCTCGGCGTGGTGCTGGTGGTGCTGGCCAGCGGCAATCAGGTGAAATTTCAGCCGTTGGCCCTGCTGGCGCTGGTCAGCGTGATCGCCTCGGCGATTTATTTTGTCGGGCAGAAGCCGCTGTTCGCGCGCAACAGCATGCTGGGCGTCACGGCTTTCACGTTCTTTGCGGGGACAGTGGGCGCCCTGCCGTTTGGCTGGCAGCTGCCGCAGGCGCTGGCGGTGGCGCCGTGGTCGCGCATCGCAGCGCTTGTATGGCTTGGAGTGGCTCCAACCTTTATCGGCTACCTGGCGTGGAACGCAGCGCTGCGCCGTACGTCGGCTTCGCAGGTTTCCAGCTTCATCTATTTCTCGCCGCCGATCGCCGTGCTGATTGGCATGCTGTGGCTGCACGAGCAGCCCGGTGTGCTGACGCTGGTGGGCGGGGTGATCACCATCCTCGGCGTGGTGCTGGCCAATACGCGGCGGCGCGCCGTGGCGCCTGCTCCGGTGGCGGCGAACGAGGCCTCGCAGGCTTGAGTTCAGCCCGAGGACCTCGCAGCACATCAGACAAGGATTGGACCCATGCGCAGAACGGATTTATCTAAAAGCTTTCTCCGACTCGGTGTGACTTTCGCCTGGGTGATTTTTGTCCTGGGCCTTGCCCCGCGTTCCGTGGCCGCCGCCGATATCGCTACATCGAGCGCTTCTGCCAGCGTCACCGTCGGCGGTGAGGTCAGCCATCCGCTAGTGCTCGGCGCCGCGGCGCTGGCGAGGCTGCCGCGCGTTACCGTGCAGGGCAGCGATCACGGCGTCAGCGACAGCTGGTCGGGTGTTCCGCTGAGCGCGATTCTTTCGGCCGCCGGCGTGCCGCTGGGCGAAGCGCTGCGCGGCAAGAACATGGCGCTGTATGTACGCATCAGCGCAGCCGACGGCTATCGCGTGGTGTACGCGCTGGCCGAGCTCGATCCGCAGTTTCGTAACGAGCCGGTGATCCTCGCCGACCAGCGCGACGGCAAGGCGCTCGGTGTGAAGGAAGGGCCTTGGCGCGTCATCGCGCCGACCGACCAGCGGCCGGCGCGATGGATACGCCAAGTAACGCGCATCGATGTGCTGCGCGCGCCCGATGCGGCCGACCCATCCCGTTGAGTCCTTGCGAGCGCACCGATCAACAGCTCACTGATCAGCGCTCGAACGCTTTCGGCCCACGGCGTGTTTGCTGCCGCGCGAGCGCCACCAGCGCCAGCCCCACGGCAACGAAGGCCAGCAGTATCACCACCGCGTTGATCAGCACCTGACCATAGCCCAGCGTGGGCACATCGAGAAACGGATACGGGTACCAGCCGTTCAGCGCGCCGCGTGCCAGCGCATAGAGGAAATAGGCGGCCGGATAAACCTGCCAGGCGCCGACCTGGCGCCAGTGCAGCGATGCCTTGGGCATCACCAGCCACCAGTGCAGCACAAACAGCAGCGGCATCACGTCGTGCATGAGCACGTCCGCCAGCAGATGCCATCCCTGCGGATGCCACAGCTGGCGCAGCAGCAGGTTGTAGATCAGGCTGACGATGACGATGCTCATGGCGATCATCGAGTGGACGTCTGGACGGCCAAAGAATTTGCTTTTCGCCCCACGCTGACCGAGCGCTGACGCGGTCAGCGCCAGGGCAACCAGTACATTGGTGGTGATCGTGAAATAACCGATCCATTGCCAAAGCGCGGCTGGCACGCTGCGGCCGTTATCTACCGCGAGTTGAATCGTCAGGATCAGCTGCAAGGTCAGCGCGAACCAGCCGAACAGGGCGGCCGTCGTCGAAAACGCCCTGGTTCGGTTCGCCATCGGCGTCAGCTCAGAGCTTGTAAGCCCGATGGATCGCCACGATGCCGCCGCTGAGGTTGCGCACTTCGACGCGGCCGTAGCCGGCGCGCTCCATCATGCCTTTCAGGGTCTGCTGGTCGGGGTGCTTGCGAATCGACTCCGCCAGATACTGATAGCTGTTGGCGTCGCCGGCAAACAGCTGGCCGAGCTTGGGCAGCACCTTGAACGAATGAAAGTCGTAGAGCTTGCCGAACAGCTCGCTCTGCACCTTGGAGAATTCCAGCACCAGCAGCCGACCGCCGGGCTTGAGCACGCGGAAGATGTCCGCCAGCGCCTTGTCCTTGTCGGTTACGTTGCGCAGGCCGAAGGCCATGGTCACTGCATCGAACGAATTGTCGGGAAACGGCAGCGCCTCGGCGTTGAGCTGGGTCCAGCGCAAGCCGCTGACCAGGCCGCGATCGGTCAGGCGGTCGCGACCGACGCCGAGCATGGCGGCGTTGATATCGCCGACCACCACTTCACCGGTCTCGCCGATCACCGGCTTCAGCAGTGCGGCGATATCGCCGGTGCCGCCGGCCAGATCCAGCACGCGGTCGCCGCGGCGCACGCCACTGATGGCGACGAAGTGGCGCTTCCACAACCGATGGATGCCGAAAGACATCAGGTCGTTCATCAGGTCGTAGCTGCGCGCGACCGAGGTGAATACCTCGCCGACCAGCTTCTGTTTCTCGCCGACGGGTACGTCGCGGAAGCCGAAGTGGGTGGTGGAATCGGTGCTGGGTTTGGGCTGCTCGTTCATGCCGGCAATGCTACAGGAATGGGGCGTGACGGGGCCTGTGATGAAGGGTCGCGTCCGGTGGCTACTCGTGAAGCCCGGTGCGGCGGCATGTTGGGTTTCGCTTTTGGCTCAACCCAGCCTACGAAGAGGGTTGGTCGTGGTGATGTTCGTGCTTGTGATGTTCGGTGGCGACGTGGCGATCGTGCAGGTCGGCGCTGGAAGCGTCGGTGAGTGCGGGTTCGGCGGTCGACCGTGTTCCGGTGTCGACGGGGTCGGCGAGCAGCGCGGGCGAGACCGGCGCGGTGGCTTCTTCCTCGTCATCGAGCCTGCTGCCGGCGGCGGCGTCCTTCTCGTTGTTGCCAGGGGTAATCTTGAGAATCGAGTGGCGCACTTCGCGCGACAGGATCACGCGCGCGTCGCGCACCATGCCTTCGAGCGCAACATCGTAATCGAGCTTGCCGGCGTCGTCGGTCCACACCACGCGGCGTTCGCGCAGCTTCTGGATGAAGCCGCGGAACAGCGACTTGTCGAAAAACTCCGGTGAGGACAGTTCCTGCAGCAGGCTCAGCCGCTGCGCGGTCAGGGTGCATGCGCTCTCCAGCTCGGCGCTGGTCAGCGTGTGCGGGCCGTTCTTGGTCAGCGCCGCGATGGTGATGTAGTAACGCTCAAAGGCCTGGATCAGGCTGCGTGCAATCACCTTCAGCTGGAACGCGCCGTCGTCCTGACCGGCGCTGCGCTCGAGCACGCGTCCGTCGCCGCTGGATTCCAGCAGGCCACGGCGCACGAAGAAATCGATGGTGTCCTGCAGCTGCGCGCCAAAGCCATCGTCATCCCACGGCAGGAACAGCTCCCCCTGGATGAACGGATAAATGATGCGACCCAGTCGCAGCACCGACGCGCGCGACATGCGCCGGTTGTTGAGGAAGCAGCACGCGACCCAGGCGGCGGCCGCGTTGAGGTGCAGCACGTTGTTGCGGAAGTAGCTGAGCATCGGCGCCTGCTCGGCGCTGACCGTCAGCACATCGCCCAGCGGATGCTGCACGCGGGCGATCCAGCCCATCTGCTCGCCGTAGGCGATCATGCCAGCGGGATTCATCGGCGTCATCGTGATGCGATCGGAATACGGCAGCTCTTCCATCAGCGCCTTGCTCAGCGTCAGCTGCTCCAGCAGGTCGCTTTCGGCCATCGCGTGCTTGGGCGTGGCCAGCAGCGCAAGCGCCAGCAGGTTGATCGGATTGATGTCGGCCGCGCGGTTGACGTTGATCTGGATTTTTTCGGCCAGTGCGTCGACCACTTTGCGCAGCCAGTCCGGCTTGGCATCCGGGTCCAGCGTGGTCTCGCGCCAGTCGGCGCTGGCGGCGTCGAGCATCGGGTTCAGTTCGATCGGCTCGCCGAAGTTCAAGGCCACGTGGCCATAGCGCTGACGCAATACCTTGAGTCCGCGGATCAAGCCGATCAGCGACTCTTTTTCCTTTTTCTTGCCGCTGAGTTCGCCGGCGTACGACTTGCCTTCCATCAGCTTTTCGTAGCCGATGTAGACCGGTTGAAACAGCACAGGCCGGCGCGGCGCGCGTAAGAACGCACGCACGGTCATCGAGAGCAGGCCGGCGTGCGGCGTGAGCAGACGGCCGGTGCGCGAGCGGCCGCCTTCGATGAAGTATTCGATCGGCACGCCGCGGTCGATCAGCTGCGCCATGTATTCCTTGAATACCACCGAGTAAAGCGGATTGCCGGTAAAGCTGCGGCGCATGAAGAACGCGCCGCCGCGGCGCAGGATCAGCCCGACGATCGGCAGGTCCAAGTTCACGCCGGCTGCAATATGCGGTACCACCACGCCCGAAACGTGCAGCTGATAGGACATCAGCAGGTAGTCGGCGTGGCTGCGGTGGCTAGGGACGTAGATCACCTCGAAACCCGGCGCCGCGGCGCGCGCCTTGTCGAAGTGATGCATCGAGATGCCGTCGTACAGCTTGTTCCAGAAGTTGGACAGCAAGAACGACGCCGATCGCACGACCGGGTGCGCGTAGTCGGCGGCGATTTCCATCACCATCTTCTGCGCTTTCTGCCAGGCCTTGGCGTGCGTGATCTTTTCCTTGGCCGCTGTGGCGGCGATGGCCGCGCGCACGGGTTCGGCATTGAGCACCGAGTCGACCACGGTACGCCGATGCGACAAATCGGGGCCGATCACGGTGGCGCGGATGCGATGGAAATGCGTGCGCAGCACGCGGGCGATCTTGCGGGTGAGGCGCTCCGGCGCGATCTGCCCGGCTTCATCCATGACGCTGCGCAGCGAGATCGGCGCCGAAAAGGTCACCACCGTATCGCGGCCGTTGAGCAGCAGCGCCAGCAGCCGGTGAAAGCGCCCGACCATGACCCAGTTTTCGGAGAACAGCACGCGGAACCAGCCGGAGTCGCGGGTCGGCGCGCGGCCGACGTAGATCGACACCGGCACAATCTGGATATCGCGGTCGGGCACGCCTTCGAGCGAGCGCACCAGCTGGGCCAGCGGTGCGTTGGGGCTGCCTTTTTGATGGCGCCCGAAGATCCAGCCCTCGCGGCGCGTGAGCGCGAACACCGAGCGTTTGCGGCGGGTGCCGGCGAGCGACTGCATCGGGTTGGGCAGGCCGGCCTCCAGGCAGGCGCGCTGAAGAATCAGCGCGTCGGACAGGCTGTCGCGTTCGATGACATAGCAGACCGGCGCGCCGGCGTGCAGCAGCGCGGCGGGCTCGGCCGGGTCCCGCCGGATGCGCACCCACGGCTGCAGCAGCTGACCGGCAAGGTGGAACCACCACGGGGCGCGTTGGCGAGCGGGATGATCCGCGCTGGACATAGTTTGCATCCGGCTATTCTAACGGCTGCACTAATTAGTCTTTTGTTGGCGTGCTGCTGGCACCGACCGGCGCGGGCGTCAGCGCGCTGCTACCGCTGGCCGCCGGTCCGAAGGTTGCACTCGTGCCGGCCGCTGCCGGCGCCGATGCGGCGCTCGCGGGCTGGGTCAAACGCTGATGAGCCTGGCGCACGTTGTTGACCATGTCCTCGCTGTACCAGCGTTTGTCTACCTGCACCAGCTTGGATTCGCTCGACAGCGGCTTGCCCAGCAGGGTGTAGTCGATCTTCACCCGCGCGTGGCCGTTGCTGTTCTCAAGCTCGGTGACCTTGACCGAATCCAGCGTGTCGTCCACCGACAGACCGTAATTGCTCAGCAGCTGCTTCAAGCCGGCATAGCCGATCGCGTACTTGGTCATGGTGGTGTCGAAATCCATCGCGCGCAGCTGATCGGCGCTTTTCAGATCCAGCTTGCGCGCGGTGTCCACCGCAATGCTCACCGTCTGCTTCGCCTTGGCGGCGTCGAACCACGGCGCCTGCTGCGCCCACGGCCCGAGCACGTCGAGGGCGGCGTTGACCTGGGTTTTCTGTTCGGCGGTAACGCTTTTACTTTGCGCCACGGCGTTTTTCATCATCGCCTCGCCGACGCTGATCAGTACCGGAATCTGATCCTTGTATTTCGACTCCATCATGGCCAGCTTCGGCTGCAGCTCGGCATACAGCTTGTTTTCGGCGTCCGGCCCGGTGAGCTGCTGCATGGTGTCGTTGAAGTGGGCGCGGTCCTGATCGGTGACCGGCGGCTGCATCTTTTGCTGGGTGGCCCAGTCGGCGCGCAGGGTCGCGTAATCGGCCGGCGGCAGCGTGTGCTTCCACAGGTCGTTGAAATCGCCGCTCTTGATCAGTTCAACCGAGCTCTCCACCGCCGATGCGGGCGTGCTGCCGCCCGGCTGCGATGGATCGTCCTTGCTGTGGCAGGCGGCTAATGCCAGTGCCGCAAACAGGGGCAGCAGGGCGTAACGAAGAGTCGGTACTCGCATGGTCACGGTTCTCGCAGGGAGCTGGGCCGAAGGGCGGCGCCGGGCCGGTCAGGGTAGAGGCCGACATGGTGCTGAGCAAGGGCGGTACGAAGGATTTTGCGGTGCCACAAAAAGAAAACCCCGCGGACCGAAGCCTCGCAGGGAAATCCGGCAGAGCCGGAAGGAAATGGCCTTGCCTGCAAAGCGCGTTGGTCAGCAGGTGTCGGCAGAGAGATATTAGCCGCCGATTGGACTTAAGGCAACGCTTTTCTTTAGTCAAATAAGTTATTGAATAAGATGACTTTTAAATAAGCTTTACTGATAGCGCAGCGCGTCCAGCTTTTGCTGCCGCCGCTGATCGCGCGGGCTACCGTAGTCGTTGTTGAACAGCGCCGGCTCCCATGAGCCGTAGGTGGGGTTGGGCAGCACGAACCAGCGCGTGCCGATCCAGGGCAGATAGGGGGCTACCGTCTGGCGGCGCGCGGCAACGGTGTTGATAGAGACATCCAGAAAATCGCCCAGCTGATCGCCGAACTGCATCAGCACGCGATAGCGGCGGCTCACCAGCTGCCGGCGACAGCCTTTTTCAGTGCCGACCTGCTCGCATCCATCGACGACGGTGCCCAGCCCCAGAAACGCGTCCGGTCCGCTAACCGGGAAACCCTCCTGGCGCAGATTGCGCCGGGTGACCTCATCCAGATCCTTGGCGCGATTGGAGATGTAGATCACCGCCACGCCGTGGCTGGCCGCGAAACGGGTGAACTCGACGGCGCCCGGCAGCGCCCTTGCCCTGGCCTCCCGGCACCACGCGGCCCAATTCGCCTCATTGAACTCGCCGCCGCTCTTGATTACGCGCGCCTGGTACGGCGAATTGTCCAGCACGGTTTCGTCGATATCCAATATCACCGCGGGCGGCAGATGCTCGAAAGCGCCGACCCGATCGGTCTTGCTCAGCGCATCCCATTCGGCGTCGTGCACGGCCGGCAGCAGGCGCGTTTCGGCATCGCGAAAGGTTTGCAGATAGATAAGGTTGTGCTCGACCGCGGTCTGGCTCCACGCGACGGCGTTGAGATTGTCATCGGCGGGAGCGGACGTTGCCGGTACCGCCAGTGATAGCGCCGCAAGGGGCGGATGCTCTGCCTGCTTCGGCGCGCCAGCGCAGCCGGTCAGCAGGGCCACGGCCAGTGCAACGGTGGTAAGGCGCAGTGCCATGAGAATCCTTCAAATAACGATCGGCGAGCGCGCCAGTTTACGACAGCCCATCGTGCGGGCTGGCAGCGGCGACGGCGTGCTGACAGACTGCAGCCTCCGCATTATCTTTCGGTGCCATGACATGAATTCTCTGTCGTCCGACCTGCGCGAGCCGTCGCCTGCGATCGTCGCCACCAGCTACGTTCTCGCCGCCGTGGCACTGGGCGTAATTCTCGGATTGCACATGCTGTCCGCGCTATTGGCGGGGCTGCTGGTCTACGAGCTGGTCAATTCGATGTCGCCCCTGTTCGGCCGGCGGATTTCCGGCGCGCGGGCGCGGGTCATCGTGGTGGCGGCGCTGGGCGCGATCGTGGTGGGGCTGCTGATCCTACTGATCCTTGGCGCTATCAGCCTGTTTCGCGCCGAAATTGGCAA
Organism: uncultured Rhodanobacter sp.; assembly: GCA_903827735.1. Classification (GTDB taxonomy): domain Bacteria; phylum Pseudomonadota; class Gammaproteobacteria; order Xanthomonadales; family Rhodanobacteraceae; genus Rhodanobacter. The sequence continues at coordinate 14,860 of CAIKJM010000152.1, forward strand.
CCCCGAACTGCTGTGGCAGCAGCAGCTGATGCCGCTGGTGGAAAAGGCGCGCCAGCAGCTGCCTGAGGTCGTCGTGAATCATCTGCCCGACAGCGTCGACGACCTGCGCGTCGGCGCTGTCGACCTGGCGCGCAAACACGCCGAGACGCTGCAGGTTGCTGGCAAGGGCGCGGCGCGTGCTTTCGCGCACATCCTTATCGGCCTGGTGCTCGGCGCGATCGTTGCGCTGAGCCGAACCCGGCCTGCGCATCAAATCGGGCCGCTGGCCGCAGCGCTGAGCCTGCGCTGTCAGCGGTTGGCCGAGGCGTTTCACAACATTGTCTTTGCACAGGTCAAGATATCGCTGATTAACACGATCTGCACCGCTGTCTTCCTGCTCGGCGCTTTGCCCATCCTCGGCATCCACGTGCCGCTGGCCAAAACGCTGGTGCTGCTGACCTTCGTGATCGGACTTCTGCCGGTCATCGGCAACCTGCTGTCCAACACGGCCGTCACCATCGCCGCCCTTTCCGTGTCGCTAGGCGTAGGTATCGCCGCGCTGGTTTTCCTGATCGTCATCCACAAGCTGGAGTATTTCCTCAACGCCCGCATCGTCGGTACGCAGATCCACGCGCGCGCCTGGGAGCTGTTGATCGCCATGCTGGTGATGGAGGCGGCCTTCGGCCTGGCCGGCGTCATCGCCGCGCC
>CAIKJM010000153.1 GCA_903827735.1 uncultured Rhodanobacter sp.
AGTGCTGACGATCGCCGAACGAATAGGTCAGGTCGCCGCCCAGCGTATGGCGATAGATGTCGCCGCCGCCGGTCGATCCGGTCTCGAGGATATCGAGTGTGTAGTTGGCTTCCCAGCCGAAGTGATTCGCAAAGTGCCGGCCGAAGATCAGGCTGGCACCGCCGCCCGAATTGGCACCGCCACCGCGGTTGCTGTCGGCGAACACATAGCTGCCGAGAATGGTGATGTAGTCGATGTCGCGATCACCCGGCAGGCCCCAGCTGCTGGCGGCGTCGGTCGCCGGAGGCGGCGGCGTGTCGCCGGACGACGTGGTCGTCGTATCGGTCATTGACCCACTCGCATCGCTCGATGTTGTTGTGGTGGTCTCGCTGGTGGCCGGCGCGCTGCTGTCGGCCGCAGGCGCAGTGCTGTCGCTGCTCGCTGCCGGCGGGGTCGCATCGTCGATCGGAGCCGGAGAGGTCGGATCGTTTTGAGCCATCGCGCTGCCGATCGACAAGAGGCCGACCGCAGCAGCCATTACTGTTTTACGCATAGTCCCTGTGCTCCGTTATCGGGCCGTTACTGCTTTGTGGCCCAGGTTGTTGTTTCCCAGCTTGGGTGCCGAAGTGTGCGGCAGTCGATTGGTGGCACGACAAGGTGCCGGCATCCCTGCGAACCCACTGCGCGCAACGCGCACCCGCCGTCCTGTAGGTGCAAAACCACTCTCAGCCGTCGAAATGTACCACAGCACGTTTTCATGACTATTTCTTTTCTGGCGATGCGCGTCACTTTTCGCAAAAAGTCGCCGGGCCGGACGAAATCACCTAGCTGATCGAAATCGACGGCCTTAGGTCGCCGCTTGGCATAGCTCGTGCTTTTATCCACGACGTAGCACCCCGCGGCCAACGATGCCCGCTCCTCTTCACGTTTGTTCAACGTCGAGAATTTTGTGAGCCCATCGTTGCGTCCTGCGTCCGCCATCCCTGGTTTCGTCCTCAATTCGCCAAGCCGCGCGACGTTCCTGCGCGGCCGCGGCATTGCCGCGTTCATCGGCAATCGGCCCGGTTCATCCGCGATGCCGATCGCAGTGGCGGCGATTACAACCCGCGTGGCAAGCCGAAAGTCCATTGCCACACACGGCCTTCGCGAGGCGATTCCGTCGCGGGCCATGGGCGACTCAAGCCAGCAGCCGATCACCCGCAGGAAGCCTGATCGGCACCTCGCCGCGTTGCACATCAAACGCTCCCTTTTCACTCACTAACGGCACGACCCGCACGCGCGGTTTGATCCGATCAAGCGGTACTGGAGACTTATGAAAGCTGTTCTCGATTCACTCAAAAGTGGCAACTGGCGCGCGCTTCTGGCCTGCTTCCTGTACTTCGATACCGGCTTCACCGTGTGGGTGATGCTGGGCCCGCTGGCGCCCTTCATCGGCAAGGACATTGCGATGACGCCTCCGGAATCCGGTTTTCTGGTGGCGGTGCCGGTGCTGTCGGCCGCGATCCTGCGCGTCACGCTGGGCAACCTGTTCCAGTCGGTCGATGGCAAGAAGCTGGCGCTGATGGGTGTCGCGCTATCGTCGCTGCCGGCCATTGTGCTGCCGCTGCTCAGCGCGCCGCCGTCCTACAACCTGCTGCTGGTTCTTGGCGTGTTCCTCGGTGTCGGCGGCGCCAGCTTCGCGGTGGCGTTGCCGATGGCGGGCAGCAACTATCCGCCCAAGGTGCAGGGCCTGGTGCTGGGCCTCGCAGCCGCCGGCAATATCGGCGCGGTTCTCGACGGCTTCATGTTTCCGGGACTCGCGCAGCATTTCGGCTGGCAGATGGCGACCGCCGCAGCGCTGCCGCTGCTGGTGCTGACGGCGCTCGCGCTGATCTTCTGGGCCAAGGATTTGAGTCCGAAGGCGGGCAACACCGGGCGCAGTTTCGCCGCGTTCGCAGCCACGCTGGTGGGCATGCTCGTGCTGGTGCAGCTGGTACACGCCGGCGTGCTGGGCCAGGGCAAGACGGGCTTGCTGCTGTTGCCGGTGCTGGGCGCGGCACTGGCGATCGCCGTGTTGCCGCAGCGGTATCGCGCCGTGCTGGCCGAACGCGACACCTGGGTGATCATGCTCGTGTACAGCATCACCTTCGGCGGGTTCGTCGGCATGTCCTCGTACGTGACACTGCTGCTGACAACGCAGTACCAGATGGCCAAAGTCGATGCAGGACTGCTGATGGCGATGTTCGCCTTCACCGGTGCGATCGTGCGCCCACTGGGTGGCGCGATTGCCGACCGCATCACCGGTGTGCGCTCACTGATGGTGCTGCTGGCGGCAATCTCGATCCTCGATTTCACCTTCGCTGCATGGATGCCGCCGCTGGCGGGCGGCATCGTCGTGCTGCTGGCGCTGTATCTGTGCTTCGGTCTCGGCAACGGTTCGACCTTCCAGCTGGTGCCGCAGCGTTGGGCCGGCAAGACCGGCGTGATGACGGGAATCATCGGCGCAGCC
>CAIKJM010000154.1 GCA_903827735.1 uncultured Rhodanobacter sp.
GGCTGATATGAAGTTGATCCTGTTTTCCTGTCTACTTTTTGGTCTGCTGCTCTCTACGACGTCTCATGCCCAAACAGCTTGCCCTCCCGGCATGGAAGAATACGGGGCAGGTGTATGCGGTTGCAGTCAATCAGAGGAACCTGCACAACAAATTCCTCAACAACAATTACCACAGCCACCAGCGACTCGATGGGCAAGCCGGTGGGGCGCTATTGCGACCGATGGTCCTGGTGGAAGTTTTGGATCGGCGGTAGATAAATCCAGTCGTAGAGGTGCTGAAAGTGCCGCTATTTCCGACTGTCTCTCGAAGAGGGGATCGCCGAACTGCAAGATTGAAGTCTCTTATGCTAATGGCTGCGGGGTTATGACTGTAGGTGACAAGATGCACAACTCAAATTATGGAAGCACTGTAGAAGAGGCGACCCAGAAGGGAATGGCAATGTGCCGAAGTGCTGGAGACACCAACTGTCATGTCTATTACTCGGCCTGCAGCTTACCCGTGCGGATTCAATAGATACGACGCCAATCAAGCAACGACGATGGATAAAACCAACGACGGGATTAATGGTAGAGCGAGAGCATTCCATCCAAGACCATTGATCGAGGTTGATATGAAATCGATTCTTTTTTCTTGCCTGCTTTTCGGTCTGCTGTCCTATACACCCTCTCATGCCCAAACGGCTTGCCCTCCCGGCATGGAGGAATACGGCGCTGGCGTATGCGGTTACAGCCGATCCGAGGAGCCCGCGCAGCAAGCTCCACAACAGCAAGCGCCACAACCACCGCCGCCGAAATGGGCGAGCCGCTGGGGCGCGATTGCAATGGATGAGTCGCCTCAACATGGGAGTACGGGGACATCGTTCAATCGGCCGAATCGCTCAGCCGCCGAGAAAGCGGCTTTAAAGAATTGTCAATCAAACGGTGGAACTAACTGCAAAATCAAAAGCGCATACGACAATGAATGCGTTGCAATAGTGATGGGTAATCCAGGAGGCTACACGGTGACTGATACCACCCAAGACAAGGCGACTCAAGCGGCAATGTCTTCGTGTAGCAATCACGGAAACACTAACTGCCACATCTACTACACCTCCTGCAGCCTGCCCGTGCGGATTCAATAGCGATAGGTTTTATCCACGACAAGCTTACGTTTCCCACTGACGTATTTCAAAAGCCCACCATGGAGGTATGCCATGAAACTGCGCGCCCTTTTCGCCCCGCTTGCCCTTGCCGCCGCCATCGCCCTGACCGCCGAACCGGCTCACGCTCAAGTTGTAGACCCTTGCACCGTCTACACCTGCATGGCCGGCATTTCTGGAACGGGCCTCAGTGGTGGCCCTGGCTGCACGCCAGCCACCGCCGTCTTTTTAGCTATCTCCGTATACGATCCAATCTTCGACCCTGGGGCTACCTCCTTGGCAAGACGATCCTACCTGACGGTCGGCTGCCCTATGGCTAGCTTTGCTACTAACGCCGCTATTTTAGAAGCCATTATGGCGACTTGGGGCGAGGTGCCATAGGTATCCTGAGTGCAGCAGGATTAGATGAAAGAATTCTGATGCGTTATCCGCTCCGCCAGCGAGCGTCTTGCTGATGGGTTGCAGCATTGGACTTGACGAAAGTAAAACTTTCGATCTGTCGCATGAGGGCGTTCGTGCTAAGCCAAATGCGCCTGGACCTACCTGGCGTCCGATAACATGAAATTCAGCGAAGAACGAATCTTCAGTCCTGTTTAGACTGCAAACACTACTTCAGCTGCTATGTAGCCGAGTTAAGCGAGTCCTCAAAAAAGCATCAATATCGAACTCTTGCTTACATGCTCGTGACCAGCAATTTATATCTTTTTGTGACGCCTGCACGCTGGCGCTAAAAAACGATGCAATTCTTTAGACACCAATCAAATAATTTGACGTCTTTTGAAAGCGAGCCTGGGAAAACATGCTATGAATTACATTCAGTCCATGGGAATACTCGCTCTGTGCATTTTATCAGCCGAATGCACTGCTGGCGGCACTGGTATATCGAACTCAGAGAAAGCCCCCGCAATATCCACCCCTAGTTCAACGGCCTCCGTATCTGCAAGAGCTAATTCAGCGAGGACGGCGATCGCACTTAAAGTGCCCGCCAAATTCACTTCTTACGCTTCGGAGTCCATTGGAAGGAATCTGCTTTGCCATGTCGGCGCAGTGACTGGCGATGACGGCATGGAACAGAAGCCCGTTGTTTATGCTGAGAACGAAAAAGACAAGAAGATTCTCTGGGTAAAGCACCTTCAGTTGCCACCGAATACTTTCCAGAGTCGTACAACGCATTGCGCGGGTTCCGGCGATGCTGCGTTCGTTCTAATACAGTCGGATACGCAATCCGAACAAACCCTCTCACAGACCCTGCTTCGCGTCGTGAAGCTCAATGCCGATACGGGTGCGCTGATCACGCAGCAAGATTTGAACGTACCCAAGGCCTATACCGCCTGGGTGGCCGAGGGTGCAGGCCGGTTCAAGTGGCAGGGAAACGCGTTGGTGATTGCCGGGAATTATCGGCCGTCTTCAGACGACGCCGACCAGCCTGAATTTACCGTGCACTTGAACGGCGATCTCAAGCCATAACTGAAGGATTGTGATGAGCGAGCAAGATAAATTCATAACGAGCTTTACGTGAGTCCCTCAGCTGCATAAGCCTGCCAACGTGTGCCACCCAACGCCACAGCATCGTTATGTAGAAGTCGCTTACAGAACGGATCGACAGCCTAGTCAGGCACCCTCTGCGCACTAGTCATCGCGCCGAATCTTAAAACCTCATTCCTGGACAACCATCATGAAGTTTAAAAAAATAGTCGCTAGCTTTGCCTTGTTGCCGCTGTGTGTAACGATTTCGCATGCGGCCGATGTTGCCGGCACGCTTTGCGAAAAAACGGACAAGGTGGTGTTTTCCTGCCCGCTGGATACAGCGAACAAGATTGTGTCCATTTGTTCTTCTGCAGATGCAAGCGGTTCGAGCGCGCACTTCCGTTACATCTATGGAAGGCTGAGTAAGCCAGAACTTGTTTTCCCTCCTGCAGGCCATCCCGACACCGACGCTTTCGCTAATTCTCATCTGGTATATGGAGGTGGCACCGGCGGCACCGCGTATTCCTTCAGCAATGGTGGATATAAATACATCGTCTACTCGATTTCTGGAACCAACTTTGACCGTGGCGGCGTTCTTATTCAACGCGCGGGTGCAACGGCTGCGCTGAAAGAGATGAAGTGTCGAAAAGGCAAAATAGTAGAGTCGAATGATAAAACTTTGATCGATACCACCATGCGCTGGAAGCCGGATCCAGATATCCAGGCGCATGGCCTGCCTAGTGTGCACTAATCCTTCGCGTTTCCCACCGCAGAAAAAAGGAGATCAACGTCATGTCGTCCAAAGACAATGCGGATTACCTGCTACAGAGCGCTATCAACGCTGGAATCACTGACAAGAAAGAATTGGCCAATTTCATGGGCCAGATGCAGGTAGAGTGTGGCGGATTTTCACATATGAGCGAGCAGCTGGGCTATTCCGGCCAGCGGCTGCTTGAGGTTTTCCCCGGCCGCAACGGTCTGAAGGACATCAAGCAGGCGGACGCCATTGCGGCCGGCGGTCCAGAAGCTGTCGCCAACGCTATTTATGGTGGCGAGTGGGGGAAAAGTCCTCGGCACTTGGGCAACACCGAACCTGGCGACGGATGGAAGTACCACGGCCGCGGCTATGTTCAACTCACCGGCCGCGCCAATTACGCGCAGGTCGGTAAAGAGGTAGGCCTAGATCTGGTCAATCATCCGGAGCTTGCCGAAAATCGGGAGAACGCAGCAAAAATTGCCATCCATTACTGGCAGTCAAGAGTCGTGCCTCATGGCCATCAGAAGGATGTTGAAGGAGCCTGCCTTGATATTAATGGCGGTGAAAACGGCCTGTCAGACAGAAAAAAAGCCGCTGCCGCTTGGCAGGAAAAGCTCGAACACGGCTACATTCCTGGCGCAAGCCAAGCTGCAGCAGATAGCAAGCATGAAACCGACAAGATGCCCCGGCAGGGCGTTATCGAAATGCAGAAAAATTTGATCGTACTCGGCTACACGGGCGCTAACGGCCATGCGCTGAAAGCCGATGGCGATTTCGGGCCGAATACAAAAAGTGCGGTAGAAGCTTTTCAGCGGGATCACCACCTTGTGGTTGATGGTATCGCGGGGCCAAAGACGTTGGAGGCCATCCGCCATCCCGCTCAGGCAAGCAAAGTGGTGGGGCTAGACAATGCGGCGAATCCGGATCACGGGCTGTATCTGCAGGCGCAGAAGGCGGTGCATGAGCTGGACGCGCATCTGGGCCGCACACCGGATCAGCAGAGCAACAACCTTGCGGCAGCGTTGACGGTGGCGGCGAAGCATCAGGGCATGACTCGGATCGATCAGGTCGCACTGAGTAAAGATGGTGCGAACGCGTTTGCGGTTCAGCACGGCACGCTCAAGTACACGGCGCAGGTGCAAACAGCCACGGCGGTAAATACGCCCATAGCGCAAAGCAGTCAGGCCTTGCAGCCAACGGCGACGCAAAAAACTGCCCAAGCGCAAACCCAGAGTCCGGCACAGGTGCCCTCGCAGACGCCGCCAGTGATGAATATGTAGTCCGACCTTAATCACGCAACGCGATGACGTTCTTTTAGCGTCATAGATTGACGACGGCAGCCCTGGAAGATGTTGCCAGCCGTGTGCCAGTTCAACGGGTCGAGCCACACGGAAATCGCTTTGCCTTTACGCCGCCTAGGCAAATTGCGTCACCGAGTAGCGGCCAGCGAAAGTCCCGATAAGCTCACGCCTTGGCTGGCGCAGGCGCAGGTTGCCCTTGCCTGCCGCACACTCTACCCTTCGACAAACTAAAGGCTGCCCGGCGTGCGCCGCGGCATGGGTACAGCGTGTGGTGAACTAGGGCAACAGCGATGGGGATTCGATGAGTATCAAATCGCGCCTGATCGCCATGAACTTTCTGCAGTTTTTTGTGTGGGGTTCTTGGCTGATCACGATTGGCGCCTACTGGTTTCAGAACCGGCATTGGTCGGGCGCGCAGTTCGGGGCGATTTTTTCGACGATGGGTATCGCCTCGCTGTTCATGCCGTCGCTGATGGGCATGGTGGCGGACAAATGGATCAATGCGGAAAAGCTCTACGGTCTGCTGCATCTTGGCGGCGCCGCGGTGCTGTTTGCCACGCCGCTGATCAACAACCCCACGACGTTTTTCTGGGTGATGCTGCTCAACATGATGTGCTACATGCCGACGATTTCGCTGTCGATCGCGGTGGCGTATTCGGCGCTGAAGGCCGAGGGGCGCGATGTGGTGATCGACTATCCGCCGATCCGCGTGTGGGGCACGATCGGCTTTATCGCGGCGCTGTGGGTGGTGAGCCTGCAGCACTTGGAAACGACGACCGGCCAGTTCTACTTCGCGTCCGGCGCGTCGCTGCTGCTGGGCGCGTATGCCTTCACCCTGCCCCCGTGCCGGCCCAAGCTCGACCAGCTGCGCGGCAAGTCGCTGCTGGATACGCTGGGGTTTACGTCGTTCAAGCTGTTCCGCGATCGCAAGATGGCGATCTTCTTTTTGTTTGCGATGCTGCTCGGTGCGGCGCTGCAGTTGACCAACGCCTATGGCGATACGTTTCTGCACGACTTTGCCACGGTGGATGCATACAAGGGCACGATGGCGGTGCGTTATCCGGCGATCATCATGTCGATATCGCAGGTGTCGGAAACGCTGTTCATTCTGGCGATTCCGTTTTTCCTGAAGCGCTTCGGCATCAAGACGGTAATGCTGATCAGCATGCTGGCATGGACGCTGCGCTTCGGGCTTTTCGCCTACGGCAATCCCGGTCCGCAGCTGTGGATGATCGTGCTGTCGTGCATCGTCTACGGCATGGCGTTCGACTTTTTCAATATCTCCGGCTCGCTGTTCGTCGAGGGGCAAAGCGACCCGGCGATACGCGCCAGCGCCCAGGGCCTTTTCATGTTGATGACCAACGGCGTTGGCGCGGTGCTGGGCAGTTCGCTCAGCGGCCTGATCATCGACGCGTGGTTTATCCGCGCCGATGGCAGCAAGGACTGGCACGGCATCTGGATCACGTTCGCGCTGTACGCGCTGGCCGTGGCGGTGCTGTTTTCGCTGCTCTTCAAACACCGGCATGATCGTGGCGTCGTCATGCGTCCGCACGGCGCACGAGATACCGCCACGGGTGCCATCGCCGACTGATCAGTCGCCCGGCAGCAGATGCTCCTGCACCAGATGGCTGGTGGACGGAATCAGCTGGCCGCGATCATCGAAGCGCAGCACGATGAGCCAGTTGTAAACGTCGCCAGGCCACTTGTCCTTGCCCACCAAGGTTTTCAGATCGCCGCCGAACGCGTTGATCAGGTTGCCCAGCTCGCCGTGATGCCAGGCGATAAGCACCACGCCGGCCTGATTCTGCCGGCGCAAGGAGTCGACGAGCTTGTCCACTTGCTTGTCGGCAAACGGCTGTTCCAGCGGAAGCTGCAGGCGCGCGGCGAGCGGCGTCAGCGTCAGCCGCGGGCGCTCGCTGTTCTTGCTGTCGCTGGTGGCAATCAAACGCTGCGGCTGCAGCGTCTGGCCGTCGATGCGCAGCGGGTCGAAATAGTTGGCGTAGGCCTCGGCGCGCTGCTCGCCGCGTGGCGTGAGGCCGCGGCTGTTGGGACCATCGTCCTGGCCGGGCTTTTCGGCATGGCGAACGATCAGCACGGTGACGTTGCGCAGACCGCGGGAGCCGTCGTCGCCCTCATGTTTTTGTGAGTGGTGCGCCGAAGCCAGCGCTGGCAGTAAAAGCAAACCAAGCAGGAACTTGCGTAGCATGATCGGGCATCCGAATGTCGAGGGGCGTCAGGATACCAGCGTGCTCGCCACCACTCGATCGCGACCGTATGACTTCGCCGAGTACAGCGCGGTGTCCGCCGCACGCATCCAGCTCGATACGTCGTGGCAGCGCTCGCCGTCGAACAGCGCGACGCCGATACTGATGGTGATTTGCGACACGCCGAGTTCTACCGGCAGCGCCAGCGCGGCAACGCCGGCGCGCAGCGTTTCGGCCAGGCGCATGCCGTCCTCCGCGCCCAGCTGCGGGCACAGCACGATAAACTCTTCGCCGCCGATACGAGCGATGTGACCCGCGGCACCAATGGCGCGACGCAGATAATCGGTGACCAACACCAGCACGCGATCGCCCTGCTGGTGGCCGACGGTATCGTTGATGTGCTTGAAGTGATCAAAGTCGATCAGCATCAGCACGTGCAGCGGATCGCGCATATCGCTATGACGTGCCAACAACGCCGTGGCACGCTGCTGAAACGCACGGCGGTTTTCAATGCCGGTGAGCGGATCGCACAAGGCCTGCGCGCGCATTTCCGCGGCGTGCCGCCGCTGCCCACGCAGCAGCATGAAAAGCAGCCCGGCGAACAGCACCAGCCCGACCACCACAATGGTCACCACGAGATTGGCCAGTTTTTGGCGCTGCTGCATTTCATCCCGTCGTGCCGCCTCCGCCTGTGCGGTTTTCAACTCCAGTTTCTGATCGTGATTGGTGCGCTCCAGATCATCGATGCGCAGTTCCTTTTCTCGCGCGGCGTAGCGCTGTTCGAGCTCTGCCTCGATCGCGCGCAGTGCCGGCGTGTTGGTGGCGTTTTCCAGTTTGACGACCTCACGTTCGTCAGCAAGCGCCTGCCGCAGATCGCCAGCTTGCTCCGCCACGCTGCTTTCCACTTCCAGAAGATCGCTGAGCTGGCCGTTCATGCCGGCCGTGCGAGCCTTGGCGACGGTCGCTTTCATCAGCGCATAGGCCTCGCGATGCTCGCCCAGTGCTGCCATCGCGCGGGCTATATCAGTGCTGGAGCCGATCGAGTCGCTGATGCGTCCATCCGCCAGCTCCTGCTTGAGCGACGTCTGCGACAGCTGCAGCGCTTCGCGCGCGCGACCTTGCTTCAAGTACATCTGCGAAAGATTGTCGCCAACGGAAACCGCCATGCGCGGACCGCCGGCCGCCTTGAAATGCCGGCGCGAGCTTTCGTACGCCCTGGCCGCCTCATCGACCCGATTGAGCGTGGCCAGCGCAATGCCCTCGTCGTTCTCGGCATCGCCCACGCCCCATTCGTCGCCCAGCGCCTGGTAGTCGCCCTTCACCTGACGGCACAGAGGCAGCGCGCGATCGGGCTTTTCGTCCAGCGTGTAGGCATCGCACAGCTGAAAGCGCGCCCACGCCACCAGTTCGGGATCGGCATTGCCCAGCACCTTGTCCGCGGCGCGCAGCGCTTCGCCCATGCCGTCGCCGGTGCCGTTGGCGATGTCGTGGCGGGAACGCAGGAAGCCCGCCGCGGCCGCAGCCACTGCGTCGTTACTGGCGCTCGCCAGGCCGTCGAGGCGCAAAGTGGCTTCGGCAAAGGCCGCGTCGTCGTTGGCGTTGATGGCCGCCGTGCCCATGCCCCAAAGCAGCGCCCTTTCCTGCGCTGTGGTCAAACCCGAACCCGACCGATCCAGCTGCTGGCGCACGTCGTCAATAACGCCATGCGGATCGCTGACCGCGCGACCACGCAGGCTGTTTATTGGCGAGACGGCCATGGCTAGCGCCGGCGACAGCAGCGCCAGCAGAAGAACCGTCAGTCCCCTAATTCCCCGCGTCATCGGCTAATCACCCGTCGGCGCCCGTGGTTTCATGATAGCCAACCGGACGAATTCCGGCGCGACCTTTACAATGTACTGATGCAGATCGGCCCTTACCGAATCGACCCGCCCGTGGTGCTAGCCCCTATGGCTGGCGTCACTGACAAGCCTTTCCGCCTGCTGTGCAAACGGCTGGGCGCCGGTTTGGCCGTGTCGGAAATGACCAATGCGGATCCTCGCCTGTGGCATACGCGCAAGTCGATGCAAAGAATGGACCACGTCGGCGAGCCCGAGCCGGTCAGCGTGCAGATCGCCGGCTACGACCCGACCATGCTAGCCGAGGCGGCACGCTTCAACGTCGCCAATGGTGCCCAGCTGATCGACATCAATATGGGCTGCCCAGCGAAAAAAGTGTGCAACGTATGGTCCGGTTCTGCCCTGCTACAGGACGAACCGCTGGTGGCGCGCATCGTCAGGGCCGTGGTCGACGCGGTGGATGTGCCAGTGACGTTGAAGATCCGCACCGGCTGGGACCGCCAGAACAAAAACGCGCTGACGATTGCGCATATCGCCGAAGACAGCGGCATCGCCGCGCTGGCCGTACACGGCCGCACCCGCGCCGACAAGTACGAGGGTGAGGCCGAATACGACACCATTCGTGCGGTGAAAGCGGCGGTGCGCATTCCGGTGCTGGCCAACGGCGACGTCACCACGCCGCAACAGGCCCGGCACGTGCTGGATAGCACCTGCGCCGACGCGGTGATGATCGGCCGCGGCGCGCAGGGGCGGCCGTGGATCTTCCGCGAGATCGCGCATTACCTTGCCACCGGCGAGCTGCTGCCCGAGCCGACGCCGTCAGAGGTGAGCGCGATTCTGCTCGGTCACCTCGAACAGCTCTACGCGTTCTACGGCGAACTGGCCGGCGTGCGCATCGCGCGCAAGCATCTGGGCTGGTATGCCAAGGACCGACCGGAAAACGTCGCGTTTCGACAGGTCGTCAATCAAGCCGAATCGGCCGAGGCTCAGATGCGGCTGACCCGGGATTATTTCGAAGCGTTGAGCGCGAGCGCGCGCTTGGCCGCCTGAACGCGCCGCCTTATTGCGGCCGTCGCAACCACTTGCGACGGGATCGGCGCATCATCGGCGTCCCTCGCACCGCGGTTATCACGCCTGTTGACAATGACGTTGCACCTGCCGCCCTCCACCCGTTGGTCACGGCGCCTGCGCTGCGGCGCTATGCTGACCAGCCTGCTGCTGCTCGGCGGCTGTCGGGCCACGCTGTTCGCCGGACTCAACAGCACGGACCAGCATCACGGCGTCGAGCAGCAGCGCAATATCGTGTTCGATGCCCCACACGACCTGGCGCTCGACGTTTATCTGCCGGCAAACGCCGGGCCGCTGACCGCCGCCCGTGCGCCGATGGTGGTGTTCTTCTACGGCGGTGACTGGACCCACGGCAAACGCCAGTGGTATCGCTTTGTCGGCACGGCGCTGGCGGCGCAAGGCATTTTGGTGGTGATACCCGACTACCGCAAATACCCCCATGTGACGATGGACGGCTTTATGCAGGACGGCGCTCGGGCGGTGGCCTGGGCCTACACCCACGCCACCGAACTGGGCGGCGATGCGAACAGCCTCTTTTTGATGGGCCACTCGGCCGGCGGCCAGATCGCAGCGTTGCTGAGCACCGATCCCGAATGGCTGAAGCCCTACGGCATGCGGCCGCGCGATCTGGCCGGATTTATCGGGCTGGCTGGGGTTTACGATTTCATGCCGATTCCCGCTAGCGAAAAAGACATGCTCGGCACCTTCGGCCACACGCTGGCCGAGCAGGCCCGTGCGCAGCCCGTTCGCTACGTCAGCGGGCACGAGCCGCCGATGCTGCTTTTGCAGGGCACCGGCGATCACGAGGTCGATCCCTCCAATGCGCGGTCGCTGGACAAGACCATGCTGGCGCAGCATGAGGACGTCACTCTCAAGCTGTATCCCGGCATCGGCCACTCGCCGCTGCTGTTCGCGCTGTCACGACCGCTGCGCCACCACGCACCGACGCTGGCCGACATCGTCCGCTTTATCCGCGAGCATGAGTCCGTGCGTGACGGCGGCAAGCAAGCCGCCCTCGATGGCCGTTGAGCGAGTCAGCCCCTCAGCTGAGCGCAATGCGTCATTGACTTGAGCCCGACACCGGACTAACTTCAGCCCCGCTGAAGGTTTTCATCTTTCTATGCGAATGGAGAGATGAAATGAAAAGGGAAGCCGGTACCAAGCCGGCGCTGCCCCGCAGCGGTAGGTGGAAACGAACTCCGTCACACGCACTGGGCGAATAGCCCGGGAAGCGGCGGACAGTAGGCGCAAGCACAACGTCCACGAGCCCGAATACCTGCCTCAGCCGGAAGTGCGGCAACGCACTTCCGCCCGACCTGGCGTTTCCGCGGGGAAACACCGGAGCCATCGCGTCGCCGTGTCTGCGGCACACGCGCTGTCTCCGCACGCCCCGCGCAAGCGCCGGTTCGCCCGCGGGGGCGAAGGTCAACGGCGCGGCGCGGTTGCCGACCACCCTTCGTTCCTCTTTGCCCATCATGCAAGAGGAATTTTTATGTCACTCGTTACTTATTCCGGTTTTCCACGCATCGGACTCAAACGCGAGCTGAAACGCTCGCTCGAATCGCACTGGCGCGGCGACAGCAGCGCCGAGGCGCTGCTCGACACCGCCGCCGTGCTGCGGCGGCGGCACTGGAAGCTGGCGGTCGATGCCGGTGCCGACGTGGTGCCGTGCAACGACTTCAGCCTGTACGACCACGTGCTGGATACCGCCGTGCTGTTCGATGCGATACCGGCACGCTATCGGCCGGTATTCGCTGAAAATCCTTTGGACGGCTATTTCGCCATGGCTCGCGGCCACAAGCGCGGCGGTCACGATCTGCACGCACTGGAAATGACCAAGTGGTTCGACACCAACTATCACTACCTGGTGCCGGAACTGGAAGCCGGCCAGCGCTTCGCCCTGAAGGCTAACAAGCCGCTGGCCGCATTTCTTGAGGCGCGGGCGCAGGGCCACACCGCGCGGCCGGTGCTGCTGGGGCCGGTGTCGTTCCTGCTGCTGTCGAAAAGCGTCGACGGCAGCGATCGATTGGATTTGCTGGATGATCTGGTCCGCGCCTACGTCGAACTGCTCGGGCAGCTGGCCGATGCCGGCGCGGCATGGGTGCAGCTGGACGAGCCGTGCCTGGTGCTCGATCTGGACGGCGACGACCACGCGGCCTATCGCCGGGCTTATACCGCGCTGGCAGCTGCACGCACGCCGCAGCTGCTGCTGGCCAGCTACTTCGGCGCGCTGGGGGACAATCTCGGGCTGGCGACCAGCCTGCCCGTCGACGGTCTGCACATCGACCTGGTCCGTGCGCCGGAGCAGCTCGATGCCGTGCTCGATGCGCTGCCCGCGGACCGCGTGCTCAGCGCAGGCGTCGTCGATGGGCGCAATATCTGGCGCAGCCGCCCCGAGCGCGTCATCGCGCTGCTGAAAAAGGCGCAGGCACGCGTCGGCAGCGAGCGCCTGTGGATCGCGCCATCGTGTTCGCTCCTGCACGTGCCGATCGATCTCAGGGCGGAGACCACACTCGATCCATCGCGTCTCGTATCGATGGCTTTTGCCAGGCAAAAAATCGAAGAGCTGCGGGTGTATGCCGATGCGCTGTCCGGCATACCGGAAGCGACCGCCGCACTTAGCGCGCAGCAATCGCTGCTGGATGCGCAGACGCACGCACCCGGCGTCGTCGATACGGGAGTGCGAACGCGCCTGCGAACGCTTGGGCCGCAGGCGCCGCTGCGCCGGTCGGCGTATGCCACGCGTCAGGTCGTTCAGTCCGAA
>CAIKJM010000155.1 GCA_903827735.1 uncultured Rhodanobacter sp.
CGGCCGCTTGAACGGCGCGTTCCATGTGCGCGGCCGGCAGCCGAAGCTCAGCGTCGACGGTCAGCTGCAGGGGCAGTCGATCGCGTATCAGCAGCAGCGCGTCGCCGGACTGCAGCTGGATGCCAACGTGCCGGACATCAGCCATCCCGGCGGCAAGTTCAATCTGCAGCTGCACGGCGTCGATGCGGGCGGCCTGCTATTTTCGCAGATCAGCCTGCTGGCCAGCGGCAACGCGGCACAGCACAGTTTGAATCTCGATGCGCGCGGTACCCAGCTTTCGGCGACCCTGGCACTGAGCGGCTCGTTGAAGGGCTCGGACTGGCGCGGCACGCTGTCTACGCTCACCCTGCAGCCGCAAGGGTTGCCGGGTCTGCGCCTGCAGCAACCCTCGCAGCTGGCCTATGTCGGAGGCGCGATGGGCGTGTCGGACATCTGCCTCAGCGCCGGCGATCCGCTGCTTTGCGTGCAGGCCAAGCAGGACAAGGCCGGCAACCTCGACGCCAGCTATCGCCTGCGCCAGCTGCCTCTGGCTCTACTTATGAACGCCGCGGGCGAAGCCAATCTGCCGATGCGCGCAGACGGCACGCTGGAAGGTAACGGCAGCATCCGCCGCAATGCCGCCGGTGCGTTCAGCGGCAATGCGTCGATCACTTCGGCGCATGGCAGCGTCACCTACACCGATCACGCCGAAGCGCCGCTGATTACCTACGATCGGTTGGCCCTGAATGCCACACTGTCACCCGATAGCCAGCACGTCGAACTGCATAGCGGTCTGGACAGCGGGGGACGTCTAGACGGCCAAATCACCGTCAGCGGCGCGCAGCAGGCGCTTGCGGGACAGCTTGATCTGCATCTCAACAAGCTCGGCTTTGTCGAACTGCTGAACGATTCGGTGGCCAATGTGAAAGGCTCACTGGGCGGCAGTTTTCGCATCGGCGGCACTATCAAGCAGCCTTCCGTACTCGGCAACGCCACGCTTAGCGATTTCGCCGCTGAGGTACCGGTAGCGGGCCTGAAGCTGACGCAGGGCAAGGTTGTGGTCAGCGCGCTCGACAGCCAGCACGTCCGCGTGGATGGCACGGTGCAATCGGGTAAAGGTGCGCTGACGATCGGCGGCAGCGTCGGGCTGGGCGCCATGGCACAGACCCTGGTGACCTTAAAAGGCAGCCAGTTCATCGCGGCCGATATCCCGGCCGCCAAGGTGGTGATCTCGCCCGATATGACGATCAAACAGGACAGCAAGGGCATCGCTATCGGCGGTGCGGTGACGCTCGACAGCGCCGAAATCAACCTTGAAAAGCTGCCCGGTGCAGGCGCGACCAAGGCGTCGCCGGATATCGTGCTGGTCGATCAGAAGCAGCAGGATCAAGCGCAGGCGGCCACGGCGCTGCCAATCAGCGCGCAGGTGAAAGTCGATCTCGGCGACAAGACGCATCTGGTCGGCAAGGGACTCGACGGCAAATTGAGTGGGCAGCTGACAGTCAGTGAAATTCCCGGACGCGCGACCACAGGGCGAGGTCAGATCGCCGTCGACGGTACCTACAAGGCCTACGGCCAGAATCTGCAGATCGACAACGGCCAGTTGCTGTTCGCCACGACGCCGATCGACAACCCGGGCCTCAACATTCGCGCTGTGCGCAAGATCAATCCGAACAACACCATCGACGACGGACAAGTCGTCGGCCTGCTCATCGCCGGCACGGCACAGCGGCCCAACATCACCGTCTTTTCCAATCCGGTGATGCAGCAGTCCGATGCACTGTCCTATCTGATTACCGGCAAGCCGCTGTCGGACGTCAAGGGCGGCGAAGGCAGCGCGGTGAGTTCGGCGGCGCAGGCGCTGGGTTCGGCCGGTGGCAACATGCTCGCCAAGAGCATCGGCACGCGCCTTGGCGTGGACGATATCGGCGTCACCAGCAGCGATGCGCTGAACGGCAACTCGGCGTTTACCGTAGGCAAGTACCTGTCGCCACGGCTTTATCTGAGTTACGGCGTTGGCCTGTTCGACCCCGGCCAGGTGATCACCTTGCGCTATCGGCTGACCCAGCGATGGAACTTCGAGGCGCAAAACGCGACGGACTTCAATCGCGCCAGCCTGAACTATCGCTACGAGCGGTAACGGTCGCGACAGCAACGGTTCAAATCACGCCCTGATAATCCACCGCAATCCACACTGCGCCCTGAAATCGCGGCTTGGACGAACGATGCTGCGACGTTTGGGGGCGTCAGGTTGAATGGAACGTCCCTGAAAGAAACTGCATGGCAGGATTTTCACCCTTACCCATCACTTGAGAGGTTGCCCCGTGAACCGCATGCCGCTTGCACGAAACGCGATGTACACCCTGCTCTGCGCAGGCTTCGTAGTGATGGCAGGCTGCAATCAGCCGGCAGCGACGGCGCAACCGCCGGCCAGCTCCGCATCGGCACCGGCGCCGGCGCAGACCGCCGCAGGGTCGCAGCAGGCCGCTTACACCCCGCCGAGCGCGGATCAGCTTTATCAAATGGTGGCGCCCATCGCACTGTTTCCCGACAAGCTAGTGGCGCAAGTGCTTGCGGGCTCGACCTACCCCGACCAGATCACCGCCGCCGACAACGTCGTCGATCAGAACCCGAACCTCAAAGGCGACTCGCTGCAGACGGCAATCGCACAGCAACCCTGGGACCCGAGCGTCAAGAGCCTGACGGTATTCCCCACCGTGCTGGACCAGATGGCGAAGAACGTCGACTGGACCACCTCGCTCGGCGAGGCCTATGTCAACGACCCGACTGACGTGATGAATGCCATCCAGGTAATGCGCCAGCGCGCGACCTCGCACGGGAGCCTTAAAACCTCTTCGCAACTGACCGTGCAGACGCAGACGGTGACGCCGGTCGATTACGCCAGCGATGGCGGCCAGCCGGTCTATTCGGTGGTGCCCGCGCCGAGCCAGGTGATTGAAATCCAGCCAACTAATCCCGATGCGGTCTACGTGCCGGAGTACAACCCGCAGGTGGTCTACGGCGAGGAAGTGCCCTACTACCCGGGTTACACCTACGTGCAACCGCGCGGATACAGCGGCGGCGATCTGGTCGTGGCTGGCGCCATCGGCTTCGGCGCCGCCATTCTGGTCGGCTCGCTGTTCGGTCACCACCATGACGGTGGCTATGGTTGGAACAACTGGGGCATGAACTGGGGCGGCCATGGCGGCGGCTACGGTGGTGGCTACGGCGGCGGCGGACGTCCGGCTGTGGTTTACAACAACAACACCTACGTGTCGCGTTCGACGACGGTGATCAATCACAACGTCACCAACAACAACTACAACCGCAACGTTGGCAACACGGTCGTCAACAACCGTCCCGGCGCCGGCCCGGTTGGCGCCATGGCAAATGGACGTCCAAACGGTTTCGCCCAGCGTGGCGCAACCACGCCCAACTTTGGCGCAAATGCTGCCGCGCAGCGCGGTATCGCGGGCAATCCAGGCGTAGCGCGGCCCAACGCAGCCGTTGGGCAACACGGCCCGATGAGCATGCCGCATTTCAACGGCGTGCCGCGACCGGGCGTCACCACCGCGCAAAGCGAACGGGCGGCTGGACACGCGACGCCGAACGGTTTCGCGCATGCCAACCCCGCAAACATCGCGCGCGGCGAGCCGAATGCCCAGACCAACCGCGAAGCCATCAACAATCGGGTCGGCAACGCGAACCAGCGTTCGCTTGAGCCAACGCGCGGCGCCGGCTTCGCGCCGCAGCAGCGTGCGAATGCGGTGACGCAACAGCGCGCTGCGGCACGTCCCGCCGAGGCACAGCACTTCAATCAGCCCCAGCATGTGCAGCAGCCAGTGCGTCAAGCTGCAGCGGCGCGTCCGGTGGAACGTCCCATGGCGCAGCCTCGTCAAACGACGGAACAACCGCGGCAGATGGTGCAGCATCAGGCAGCACCGCATCCGCAGGCACAGCAGCACGGCGGTGGCCATCCTGCGCCGCACCCGGCCGAGCGACACAAGGAGGAGAAGCACCGCTGATAGAGGCCATCTAGCGGCGCTGCGGCGTCCGCTAGATGAGTGCGGAAGCCGGTGCAGAGCGCCCAAGCCCACGGGCTCCCAAGGTAGGCAAGCTACGCAGAGAAGCGACGGATGGCCCATCCGACATGCACACAAAAGCCGCAGGTCGGTTTATCGTGGGGCACTTTTCCTGAAGGTGTAACCGCTATGTCGACCCAACGATGGATTCTTGCTGCGGCCATTCTCTGCAGCTTGGGCGTCACAACCACCGAGGCCGCCGATACGCCGCGCGGCCCGTCGGGCATCGACCTGGCCGGTATCGATCACAGCATCAAACCCG
>CAIKJM010000156.1 GCA_903827735.1 uncultured Rhodanobacter sp.
CCGCCGTCAGCGCCTGCTCGACCATCGAGGGCGTGAGCACGGTTGACAGCTGGTTGCCCGGTCCGCCGTGTTTCGGGAACACCACATACAGCGGCACGCCGGGCGAGTGGTACTGCTGCAGAAACGCGCTGATGGTCGGGTTGACGTCGGTCCAGTCGCCTTTCATGTAGACCGCACCGGTGCGCTTGAGCAGCGCGCGAAAGGCGTCGCTGTCCAGCACGGTGTGCTCGTTGGCCTTGCAGGTGACGCACCAGTCGGCGGTCATGTCGACAAACACCGGCGTATCGGAGGCGCGCAGCGAAGCGAGTTTTTCCGGCGTGTAAGTGACCACGCCTTCCTGCGTCGCCGCCGCGGTTGCCGGCGGCGCAACATGTGCCAGCAGATACAGCGGCACCAACGCGGCGATGGCCAGCAGGGCGACAAAGACCTTGCTCAGCGCACGCCCGTGGCGGCTGCGCTCGAACCACCACAGTGCCATCGCCAGCAGCACCATCGCCACCAGTACCAGGCCCACGGCATCCGCGCCGCGCTGGTGCGCCAGCACCCAGACCAGCCATACGGCGGTGAGGTACATCGGGAAGGCCAGCACCTCTTTCAGCGTTTCCATCCAGCGGCCGGGTCGCGGCAGCAGGCGGGCCAGCGTCGGCACGAAGCCGATCAGCAGGAACGGCAGCGCCAGGCCTATGCCCAGCATCAGAAACACCAGCAGCGCGGACAGCATCGGCGCGGCGAACGCATACGCCAGCGCGCTACCCATGAACGGTGCGGTGCACGGACTGGCCACCACCACCGCGAGCACGCCGGTGAAGAAATCGCCCGCCGGCCCCGATCGCGAGGCCAGCGATGCGCCGGTATTGCCCAGCGAAGCGCCGAACTGCACCACGCCTGACATCGACAGTCCAACGGCCAGCATCACGCAGGCCAGCACACCCACCAGCAGCGGCTGCTGCAGCTGCGAGCCCCAGCCCAGCGCGTGACCGGCCGAACGCAGTGCGAGGATGCTCAGGCCTAGGGCGGCAAAACTGCACAGCACGCCGGCGCTGTAATACAGCGCATGGCGACGCGCGCTGGTTGGGCTCTCGCCGCTTTCGAGAATGCTCACCGCCTTGATGGACAGCACAGGCAATACGCAAGGCATCAGGTTCAGCACCAGGCCACCGCCCAGCGCCAGCAGCAGCGCGCTTAGCAGGCTGATCTGCACCGCGGTCCCGGTGATGCCGGCAGGCGGCATTTCCGGCGCTACCACCGCAGCACTTGTCGAAACGCCGGCGCCAGCCAGATCAATCGTTAGCGTGCGGTGCATCACCGGATAGCATAGGCCACCGTCCTGGCAGCCCTGAAAGCTGGCATCCAGCGTAAGCGACTGCCGCCCGGCGAGGTCGCCATCGACGCGCACCGGCAGTTCCAGTTCA
Source organism: uncultured Rhodanobacter sp. (assembly GCA_903827735.1). Classification (GTDB taxonomy): domain Bacteria; phylum Pseudomonadota; class Gammaproteobacteria; order Xanthomonadales; family Rhodanobacteraceae; genus Rhodanobacter. Next base: position 1,413 of record CAIKJM010000156.1, read on the forward strand.
TTGAAATACACCGTGACGCTGCCGTACTTCGCATCCTGGTGCATGACGCCGACGGGCCACGTCGGCTTCAGGGTCAGTCCCGGCGCATCCTGCGGCTGCAGCGTGGTCTGGTCCTTATAAAGGTAATAGCCCTTGGGCATGGTCCAGCGCAGTAGCAGCTGGCCCGGCGAGCTGGCCAGCGCCTCCAGCCGGAACGCCTGCTCCGGCGGCAGAGGTCCGTTGCCGGCCGCGGATGATTTGCCGCCCAAGGCGTGCAGCGCATCCATGAGCGAGCCGTTGTTTGAGGTCGCTGCCGAGTCGGTGGACTTGCCCGCCCCAGCCGGCAGCGGCAGGTCGAGCTGTTCGGTATGCGGAGGGTAGCAGATCTTCGGATCGACCTCGTGGCAGCCCTGATACTGCACGCTCAGCGCCAGGCGCGAGGTGCCAGCGGCCACGGTGTACGGCACGGTGGCGTCGATGGCGTGGTGATAAATCTCCACATCGCCCAGGTATTCGTCGTGATGCTTTTCGCCGTCGGGGAACTGCGGGTCGCCCAGCGTGACGCCCGGACCGGCCATGAACTTCATGCGGCCACGGTAGAGGTAATAGTCCTGGGCCAGGGTCCAGTGCAGCTTTAGCACGCCCGGCGTGGACGCATCGCTGGTGAGCTTGTAGGCCTCGGTGACCGGCAGCAGATCGGCCGTGCTTTGCGAAAACACCGGCGCGGCGGCGATGAGCAGGCCCAGACAGAGCAGCGTGTTTATCAGCGCACGAACAGACGTTCGGCCGGCAAGCAACGGTCTCATGACAACTCCAGCAATCGGGGCCTGTGGGGACAGGCGACTCGGCATTATGGCGTATTAGGCGCGCATGCAAGGCTGGCGTTTCCCATCCGCCGACTTGCGCTCCGGGTGCTATGCCGAACTACGACCGTGTGCAACTTTCAGCTAGTAGCACCTTCGGGTAAATCAGGCATTTCGCCAGCGCTTGGTCGGTTTGGCGGGGGTGGGGCGGAGACTTGCGTTCAGATTCTTAATGTGATCGTTCGATGACGGCACCTTGAAAGTGGCGTCAAGGCGCCCAATCTGCTGTCGAGTCACCGGTTCAAGACGCTTGCACAGGATTTCTGCATCATTAAAATTAGCACTCATCGGTATCGAGTGCTAACAAGTCGCCGATCCGGGTCTTTGAAACCTCGTTCCATTTCACTAGCCAAGTTGGAGTCCACCCATGAGCACACTGCGTCCGTTGCATGATCGCGTCATCGTCAAGCGTCTCGAAGAAGAGCGCGTCTCGGCCGGCGGCATCGTCATCCCCGACAGCGCCACCGAAAAGCCGACCCGCGGCAAAGTTACCGCCGCCGGCACCGGCCTGATCCAGAAGGACGGCAGCGTGCGCCCGATGTCGGTGAAGGTGGGCGACACCGTCCTGTTCGGCAAGTACGCCGGCCAGGAAATCAAGATCGACGGCGAAGATTTGGTCTTCCTGAAGGAAGACGACATCGTGGCTGTGATTGAAGGTTGATTGATGGGGGCTGATTGGATGAGCGCGAAATCCAGAACCGCGCACCCAGTCTCCGTTGGCTCCTTCTGAACCACCGTCGCTAGCGACAAACCTTTTCTTATTCAATTTTTTGAGGCAAAAAATTATGGCAGCTAAAGAAGTACGTTTCGGCGAAGACGCCCGCGCCCGCATGCTGAAGGGCGTGAACACCCTGGCCAATGCGGTCAAGGTAACCCTCGGTCCCAAGGGCCGCAATGTCGTGCTCGAGAAGAGCTTCGGCGCCCCCACGATCACCAAGGACGGCGTGTCTGTCGCCAAAGAGATCGAGTTGGCTGACAAGTACGAGAACCTCGGCGCGCAGATCGTCAAGGAAGCCGCTTCCAAGACGTCCGACGTCGCCGGTGATGGCACCACCACCGCGACCGTGCTGGCACAGGCGTTCATCCAGGAAGGCCTGAAGGCTGTTGCCGCCGGCATCAACCCGATGGACCTGAAGCGCGGCATCGACAAGGCCGTCATCGCCGCGGTCGGCGAGCTGAAGAAGCTCTCCAACCCGACCGCTGACGACAAGGCAATCGCACAGGTCGGCACGATCTCGGCCAACTCCGACACCAATATCGGCGACATCATCGCCACCGCGATGAAGAAAGTCGGCAAGGAAGGCGTGATCACGGTGGAAGAAGGTTCGGGTCTGGAGAACGAGCTCGACGTCGTCGAAGGCATGCAGTTCGACCGCGGCTACCTGTCGCCGTACTTCATCAACAACCAGGCGTCGCAGCAGGTTGAGCTGGACGACCCGTACATCCTGATTCACGACAAGAAAGTGTCGAACGTGCGCGAGCTGTTGCCCGTGCTGGAAGCCGTCGCCAAGGCCGGCAAGCCGCTGCTGATCGTTGCCGAAGAAGTCGAAGGCGAGGCCCTGGCCACGCTGGTCGTCAACACCATTCGCGGCATCGTCAAGGTCGCCGCCGTCAAGGCGCCGGGCTTCGGCGATCGTCGCAAGGCGATCCTGGAAGACATCGCGGTGCTGACCAACGGTCAGGTTGTTTCCGAAGAAGTGGGCCTGTCGCTGGAAAAGACCACGATCGGCGATCTGGGTCGCGCCAAGCGCATCGTCATTACCAAGGAAAACACCACGATCATCGACGGTGCCGGCGAAGCGGACAAGATCCAGTCGCGCATCAGCCAGATCAAGGCGCAGATCGAAGAGACCTCGTCCGACTATGACCGCGAGAAGCTGCAGGAGCGCGTGGCCAAGCTGGCCGGCGGTGTTGCCGTGATCAAGGTCGGTGCCGGCACCGAGATCGAAATGAAAGAGAAGAAGGCCCGCGTGGAAGACGCCCTGCACGCCACGCGCGCAGCGGTCGAAGAAGGCGTGGTTCCGGGCGGCGGCGTCGCTTTGATCCGCGCACTGAAGGCCGTCGAAGGCCTGAAGGGCGACAACACCGATCAGGACCTGGGCATTGCGATCACCCGCCGCGCGCTCGAAGCGCCGCTGCGTGCGATCGTGTCGAACGCCGGCGAAGAGCC
>CAIKJM010000157.1 GCA_903827735.1 uncultured Rhodanobacter sp.
AAACGGTATTCCATATTTCCTCGGTCGCCGCTAGCTCGGCTGAGTAATCGCCATTCGAAAATGGCGTCAGAGTGCCAGTGTTAGTACGCCGATTAAAAAAGTCGACTCTGACCCCAGTTTCTCGCTAGATGGCGGGATTCGTATTACGAAAGAGGTTCACTCGTTCCGCTAGGTCGATCAGCGATTCATTCAGAACGTCATACTGACCTTCAGGGAATTCGCAGAAGTGAAGATTACAGGATTCAACCTTGCTTTTCTTGATGGCATCCGGCGTACCAGACCCGCATACAAAGTAGTGTTTGTGGCTCGATGGCGCAGCGATGTTCGCGTTCTCCAAAACCATCTGAATATCGGGATCATCGAGGCTGTAACCCACGAACAAAATCGTGTGCGTCAAAAACAGAGCATCGAGGGTTCTGTAAAAGTGAGGAGCTTCTTGCCGAGCCCGAAAAAAATCTGAGCGTGTCAGCACCATTTTTTCTGGTGCCGTTATGCACCCATGAGCTTTCAGAACACATCTTATGGGCGACCGAAGTTGTGAGACGAGGTGAGTGTCCGTGTACTTGAATACGTTATAGCCCTCTGCTGCGTCACCACTCCGGCAATAGTGATCGTAAACAGTGTCGAAATTTGTCGTGATGGCTACTTTCGGATCTATCGCGAGAATGGCCTCATGGATCTTTGATGCCTCATATCGCGGCACTTCAAAAATTTTGCGCATTTCGTCGTGATAGTCCGCGTCATTGAGGCCAGAGACGATGACCTCAGCTGCGTCCAGCAAGCGAGACTTCTCAATGAGACTGGCCGCGACTTGTTGCGCTTCAAGATTGGTGGACCGGGCGTTCAGGCGCTCGAGAAGTGTTTGCCAATTTGGCGGGCGAGTTTGTGAATTCGGCGAAACGCAACTTGCCGAAGCTCCTGCCCCGAAAAAAACAATTGCCCGTCTAGCAGCCAGTTCTTTGATTAAGGCCTCCCCCCAAGCGATCACGCTGCAGTCTCCCCTGCGATATTGCGGAGAAAGTTCGTGGCAATGTTGAGGACAATTTCTCGATAGTTCTCGACCATCTTGTACTGGGATCCGACAATGCCATCTTTTGCCGCGAGCGTCATGATAGGCGCAGCCCGCGTCTGGGCTAGCGGAATGAGGCTATATAGGTGTGGAACATCACCGAGCTTCGCTTCCGGAGAGGAGAGGCCATTACGACCATAACGCCCGCGAAGGCCTTCAATTTCTGTCGGCACCTTGCGAATTATCTCTTCATAACGCTCCGTCGCGACACGCTCACCACCCTTCGATTTCGTCTGATATTGGTTCAACGTGTAGCCGGCGAAACCGTTGGCAATACTGGGCCGCGTAGGAATGCCGTACTTCTCGAAGCCGCCGGGGCTGCGCTCTTCACAACGAGCGATTCCGTGCTCGTAAGCGCGAATCGCCTCTCCGAGCCACTGAGATATGTTGCGAATTCCGAGGATGCTAAATATGTCTGTCCCCATCGGGGTGACAAAGTTGTCGCAACCGAGAAGTACGCTGCGATTTAGGGCCCCCAACGATGGGCCGACGTCAAACAGGACTATGTCGTAGGCATTGGCGTATTTTTCGCAGAGGTTACGCGCCCAGTTCGTGCGCCTATATCCGCCGATGTCTCCTGCTGTTACGTTGGTCCAAGCTTCGCTGAGCTTGTCTTCAAGGAATGAAAGAGTCGGGTGTCCAGCAATCAGATCAACACCGAACCGATTTTTCGATTGGTCTATGGGTGCGAAGGAATCAGAGATGTCAGAGTCACCGTCGTGAATTGGACGCAGCACGTCGGCAATTGTCGTTGGCTTGTCCTTGTGATTTTCATCCCAGTAGAAAGAGGCCGCAAACTCCTCCCCCATGATTAGTTGGGTGGTGTTGCATTGGGGATCGCAGTCGACGACCAGTATCCGCTTGTTCATTGCGAGCGAAAGACAGGCGGCTAGATTGCAGAGAAGTGTGGTTTTGCCCACTCCCCCCTTATTGTTGAACATCGCAACTGATTTCATATTTGTCTCAATGCAAAATAAGCGGATCAGAGTTACTTTCGTGCTGCCCAAAGAACAAGAGCGGCATCGCTGCCGCTCCTGTTCGATCATCATCAAGTGCCGCTACTTACCCGCACTTCGAATACCCACAATTCAGACACGTCTGACAACCATCCATCAGCACCAGCGCCTGCGTATTGCACTTCGCACAAAGCGTAGCGCCCGGCGGAAACCCGGCAGCGTTAAGCTTGGGCCTGCTGTCGCTAGCGCTGGCTGACGTTGCGGCTGCGGCAGCAGGCGCCACAACTACCTCAGAGTTTTTTTTTGCGCTGGCGGCCTCATAGGCGGCGCGCTTGTCGGCGATGAGCTGGCGGGTGGATTCGTCCATCTCGGGGTCGTGGATCATGCCGATGTTTTTCATGTGCTGCTCCACCACCGTGCCGATCTCGGCGACGATGCTGGGCATGTAGACGCCGCCGGACTTGAAGTAGCCGCCGCGCGGGTCGAACACGGCCTTCATTTCCTCGACCAGGAAAGTGACGTCACCGCCCTTGCGGAACACGGCGGACATGATGCGGGTGAGGGCCACGATCCACTGGAAGTGGTCCATGTTTTTCGAGTTGATGAATATCTCGAACGGGCGGCGCTGCTCGTGCGCCGTGCCGGCGTTGAGCACGATGTCGTTGATGGTGACGTAGAGCGCGTGCTCGAACAGCGGCGACTTGATCTTGAAGGTGGAGCCGACGAGGGTGTCGGGGCGCTCCACGCTTTCGTGCATCTGGATCACTTCTGCCATCGGCGGCTCTTTGGCCGCGGCCGGTGCAGCGACCGCGGGCGCGGCAACCTTGTCTTCGGGTTTGACCACGTTGTAACCGGTGATCTTTTTGTCGATTTTGGTCGCCATGATGTTCTTCTGTGTTGGGGCGTTATAGGTAGAGAGATGGTGCTTGCGGGCG
>CAIKJM010000158.1 GCA_903827735.1 uncultured Rhodanobacter sp.
CGCTGGTGGGACAACCTGTGGCTCAACGAAGGCTTTGCCTCGTGGATGGCCAGCCGCACCACCGAGAAACTGCATCCGGAGTGGCATACCCACCTCTACGCCGTGGGCGTGCGCGAAGGCGCCATGAGCGTTGACGCAGTCGCCACCACGCATCCCATCGTGCAAAACATCGCCACCGTCGAGCAGGCTAGCCAGGCCTTCGACACCATCACCTATTCCAAGGGTGAGGCCGTCATCGGCATGCTCGAAGGCTACGTGGGTGAGGACGCCTGGCGCGCCGGCGTGCAGCGCTACATCAAGGCGCACGCCTACGGCAACACGGTGTCCGACGATTTGTGGAAGGCAATGGACGCGCAAGGTAACAAGCCGATCACCGCCATCGCGCACGACTTCACCCTGCAGCCCGGCATCCCGCTAATCAAGGTGGAAGCGGCCAGCTGCCAGTCGGGCACGACCACGGTCAACCTCACGCAGGGCGAGTTCACCCGCGATCGCCCCGACAAGAAACCGCTGCGCTGGCACGTGCCGGTGATCGCGCAGTCGCTTGGCGGCGCGCCGGTGAACACGCTGGTCGATGGCCACGGAACGCTCAAGGTGCCTGGCTGCGGCCCGATCGTGGTCAACGCCGGCCAGAGCGGTTACTACCGCACGCTGTACACGCCGACGGCGTTCAAGGCGCTGAGCGATTCCTTCACCAAGCTGCCCGAGATCGACGGGCTGGGCCTGATGAACGATACCTGGTCGCTCGGCATGGCCGGCCTGCAGCCGGCGTCCGATGTGCTTGACCTGGACCAGCACGTGGCCACCGACGCCAGCCCGGAAATGTGGGAAGAAGTCGCCGGCACCTTTGCCGCGCTGGACAATTACTACAAGGGCTACCCGGCGCGTCAGGCCCTGCTGCGCAAGTTCGCCATCGCGCGTCTGTCGCCCGCCTTCGCCCGCGTCGGCTGGACGCCGAAAGCCGATGAAAGCGGCCCGACCAAGATCCTGCGCACCAGCCTTATCGCCACGCTGTCACAGCTGGGCGATCAGGACGTGATTGCCAAGGCGCGCGACTACTACGCCCACCCGGATACGATGCCGTCGGAACTGCGCAAGTCCATTCTTTACGTGGTCGCCAGCCACGCCGACGCCGCCACCTGGGACAAGCTGCACGCCCAGGCCAAGGCCGAGACCACTCCGCTGATCAAGGACGAGCTCTACGGCTTGCTGTCCACCAGCGAGGATGAAACGCTGGCAAAGCGCGCGCTGGATCTCTCGCTCACGCCCGAACCCGGCGCCACCAGCAGCGCTGGCATGATTTCCGGCGTCTCCCGCCGCCATCCGGACCTGGCGTTCGACTTCGCCGTGGCCCACCGCGATCAGGTCGACAAGCTGGTCGACTCCACCTCCAGCAGCCGTTACTACCCAAGCCTGGGTGCGGCGTCGGTGGATCCGGCGATGATCGGCAAGATCGAAGCCTATTCCAAGGCCCATATCGCCGTGAGCTCAAGGCGCGCAGCCAACACCGCCATCGCCGGCATCCGCTATCGCCTGATGATTCGCGACAAGAGCCTGCCGGCCATCGATGCGTGGTTGAAGAAGAACGGCGGCTGATCTTACTGCCGCTGAAATGGAAGAGGCCCCCGCATCGCGGGGCTTCTTTTTTTGTGCCCGGTTGATCCGCGTCGATCGGCTTCTAACCGTTGTTTTCCTCGAATACCTTCCGCGCAATCTGCAATGCAGTCATCGCCGGCGGCCAACCGGAATAGAAGGCCAAATGAGTAATCGTGGCAATGATCTCGTCTTTCGTGATGCCGTTGTCCAGGGCCTTTTTCAAATGGAACGGCAGCTCGTTGGTGCGGTAGAGCGCGATCAGGCTGGTAATCGTCACCAGGCTGCGATCGCGCGCCGACAGCGCCGGGTTCTCCCAGACATCGCCGAACAGCACCTTGTCGGTGATCTCGGCCAGGTGGGGTGCGATATCGCCAAAGGATCGGCGTGCGTTGGTGGGTTCGTCAGCCATGCATTTCTCCGGTAGGTGCCGAGCGCATTCGGTCGGCGGTTGGGATGATCAGCGGTCGATGATCAATGAGCGACGAAACCGCCGTCGACCGGCAAAGCGACGCCGAGCACAAAGCTCGCGCCCGGGCTGCACAGCCACAGCACCGCCGCGGCGATTTCTTCCGGACGGCCCATCCGGCCGATCGGCTGATCGCGCAGAAATTCTTTCATCGCCGCAGGGTCGATACCGTCGCCCATCGGCGTATCGATGCAACCGGGGCACACGGCATTGATGCGAATGCCGCGCGTGGCGTAAGCCAGCGCGGCGCTCTTGGTCAGGCCGATCACGCCGTGCTTGCTGGCGTGGTAGGCCGAGCGACCGGCCAGTCCGACGAGCCCGCCCAGCGAGGAGCAGTTGACGATCGCCCCGCTGCCCTGTTGGCGCATCTGCAGCAACTCGTGCTTCATGCAGGTCCAGATGCCACGCAGATTGACGGCATTCACTTCGTCGAACGCCTCCGAAGTTTCGTCAGTGACGTCGCCCATTGGGCCGAGAATGCCGGCGTTGTTGTACGCCATGTCCAGCCGGCCGAACGTGGCGACGGTGCGCTCGACCATCGCAGCGGCCTGAGCTTCGTCGGTGACGTCGCAGACAACGCTGATGGCCTGATGACCGGCCGCCGTCAGCGCTTCGGTGGCAGCCTTCAATGCCGCCTCGTTGCGGTCGGCGAGCACGACTGCTGCACCTGCCTGGGCAAATGCGTTCGCCGTGGCCAGTCCCAGGCCGGAGCTAGCGCCGGTGACGAGGGCGACCTGGCCCTTGAAGTCGTAGGTCGGATTCATCGATAGGTTCCTCGGATTTGAAAGTGTTTGGTTTGAGTTGTGTTGGCGCCGCTCGGCGCGCCTTGCCATGGCTGCCGCGATGGACAAGCGGCCATGCCCGGGAGCCAGAAGCTAGTCAGCCCTGCGTCGCACCGGCCAGATATTCCTCGTCGGTGACTTTTTCGAGCCAGATGACGTTCTTTCCGTCCAGCGCCTCCTGAACGGCGATATGCGTCATCGCGGTCGTGGAGGTAGCGCCGTGCCAGTGCTTGTGGCCGGGCGGGCACCAGATCACGTCGCCGGCACGAATTTCGACGATCGGCTCCCCCTCGCATTGCGTCCAGCCACAGCCGGCGGTGACGATCAGCGTCTGGCCCAGCGGGTGGGTATGCCAGGCCGAGCGGGCACCGGGTTCGAACGTCACCGCCGCACAGGAAACCCGCGCCGGCGCCGGCGGATTGTTCAACGGGTCGATGCGTACCGTGCCGGTGAAATAGTCGTCCGGGCCTTTCTGGGAAGGCTGCGAGCCCGCGCGCTTCAGTTCCATGGTGATGCTCCTCGTCGCTGGCGTAGAGAGAGAGCGAACCTCGTCGCCAGCGTCGAGGTCCGGCGTTCAAGGTAGTCTCCGTGGACACATGCGACTAGATGCCAATATGCGTATGAAGTTGTGAGAAAATCTCAGCAATGGCACGCGTCAACACCAACGATCTGATCGCCTTTCTCAGCGTGGCGCGCGAACGCAGCTTTACCCGTGCCGCCGCCAAGCTGGGCGTATCGCCGTCCGCGCTCAGCCACACCATGCGCGGGCTCGAGGAACGCCTGGGCATTCGCCTGCTCACCCGCACCACGCGCAGCGTGACGCCGACCGAGGCCGGCGAGCGCCTGCTGCGCTCGGTCGGCCCCCGGCTCGACGAAATCGAGGCGGAGTTGGACGCCCTCGGCGACCTGCGCGACAAGCCCGCCGGTACCATCCGCATCAACGCCGACGAGAACGCGCTGGCTTCGGTGCTTTGGCCAGCGCTGCGCCAGTTTCTGCCGGACTACCCGGACATCAAGGTCGAAGTCGTCACCGATTACGGCCTGACCGACATCGCGGCGGAGGGCTTCGATGCCGGCGTCCGCCTGGGCGGCATGGTCGCCAAGGACATGATCGCGGTGCCGATCGGCCCCGCCATGCGCATGCTGGTGGTCGCCGCGCCGGCGTATCTGAAGGGCCGAGCCAAACTGAAAACGCCACAGGATCTCACCCGTCATTCCTGCATCAACCTGCGCCTGCCGACCTACGGCGGCCTCTATGCCTGGGAGTTCGAAAAGAACGGCAAGGAGCTGCGCGTGCGCGTCGAAGGGCAGCTGATTTTCAACAGCATCCTGCCGATGCTTGAGGCGGTGCTGGACGGCTTCGGCATCGCCTACCTTTCCCAGACGCAGGTGCAATCGCACCTCGACAGCGGCGCCCTCGTCCAACTGCTCGCCGACTGGACGCCCTCGTTCACCGGCTATCACCTGTACTACCCGAACCGACGCCAGCCCACCCAGGCATTCACCGCGCTGCTCGATGCGCTGCGTTATCGCGGTGTCGAATAATCCGCAGAAAACCTTCCCCCTGCTTTTTAGCGACCGGGTGGCGCGAGCACGCAACATGGAGCGCCAGAGCCTTCATGTCATTTTCTCTTCGACACTACCGACGGCGTGACCGTGATTTTTCAGCGACCCTCCGCGCATGCAGGACGCAGCTTTGCGCGAAGCTCTAGCCTGAATCACTGCGTGACAATGCGACGCGTCGCGGAGTCGCGGGCCTTGCCGCAGCATTGACGCTTCACCGCCTACCTTCCTCGCATGTCCGATCCGCTGCTCCAGCCGCGTCCCGAAGGGCTTTACTGTCCGGCCGGCGAATTCTTTATCGATCCGATGCTGCCGGTGGCGCGTGCGGTGGTGACGCATGCGCACGGCGACCACGCACGTTCGGGCAGCGGGCGGTATCAGGTCGCGGCGGCGGGTATCGGGCTGATGCGCGAGCGGCTGGGCCAGGATGCGCTGATCGATGCGCACGATTACGGCGAAACCTTTCGCATGGGCGAGGTCGAGGTCTCGCTGCATCCGGCCGGGCACGTGCTGGGCTCGGCGCAGGTGCGCATGGCCTACGATGGGCGCGTCGTGGTGGTGTCGGGCGATTACAAGCGCGATCCCGATCCCACCTGCGTGCCGTTCGAGCCGGTGCCTTGCGATGTCTTCGTCACCGAGTCCACGTTTGGTTTGCCGGTGTATCGCTGGCCGCCGATGGCACAGGTGATCGACGAACTGCTGGCGTGGTGGGACGACTGCGCGCAGAAACAAATCCCTGGCGTGCTCTTCTGCTACGCGCTGGGCAAGGCGCAGCGCATTCTGGCCGAGCTCGCCCCGCGCACCGAACGCACGGTGCATCTGCACGGCGCGATGCTGCGGCTGGTCGAGAGCTATCGCGAGGCCGGCGTGCGCATGGTGCCGACCGAGCCGGTGAGCGATTCCGCGCGCGGCCGCGACTTTGCCGGTGAGCTGATCCTGGCGCCGCCCTCCGCCGCCGGCTCGCCGTGGATGAAGCGCTTCAGCAAGGCCTCGACCGGCTTCGCCTCGGGCTGGATGCAGATACGCGGCAACCGGCGCCGCCGTGGTTACGACCGCGGTTTCGTGGTGTCCGATCACGCCGATTGGCCGGGCCTGATCCGCAGCGTCGAAGACAGCCGGGCCAGCCGCATCTACGTCACGCACGGCGATGGCGATACGCTGATTCGCCACCTGCGCGATCTCGGCCACGATGCGCAGTCGCTGCGCGTATTGCGTAGCACCGACAACGAGAGCGGCGGCTGATGCATCGCTTCGCTGCGCTGTACGCCGAACTCGATCGCACCGCCTCGACCCTGGCCAAACGCGAGGCCATCGCCGGCTATCTGCGCGACGCGCCCGCGGGCGACGCCGCCTGGGCGGTGTACGTGCTCGGCGGCGGCAAGCTGCGCCGGCTGGCCACCTCGACCGAACTGCGTCAGGCGCTGGCCGCCAGCACCGGCTACGCCGACTGGCTGATCGACGAAAGCTACGAGCAGGTCGGCGACCTCGCCGAAACCATTGCGCTGATGCTGCCCGAAGGCGACGGCTCACTCGCCGACGAGCCTTTGCAGACGTGGATGGAACAAAAGCTGCCCGCGCTGGCGAAACTGGAGAGCGCTGATCGCATCGCGCAGCTGCAGGCCTGGTGGCGCGCGCTGCGTCCCGCGCAGGTGTTTCTGCTCAACAAGCTGATCACCGGCTCGCTGCGCGTCGGCGTATCGCATCGTCTGGTGGTGCAGGCAATCGCGCAGTGGTCGGGCCAGCCGACCGATCTGATCTCCCATCGCATGAGCGGCCCGTGGAAACCCGCCGCCGATGCGCTCATCGCGTTGACGCACGCCGCCGGCGACGACGAACATCTGGCCGATCGCCCCTACCCTTTTTTTCTCGCCTCGCCGCTGGAGCACGAGGTAGAAACCCTCGGCGATGTGGCCGAATGGATGGCCGAATGGAAGTGGGACGGCATCCGCGCCCAGCTGATGCGCCGCGATGGCCACGTCGGCCTGTGGTCGCGCGGTGAGGAGCGTCTGGACGGCCGCTTCCCCGAAATCGAAGGGGCCGCCGCCGCACTGAAATCCGACGGCGTCATCGACGGCGAAATCCTCGCCTGGGATGCGCAGGAAAAATTGCCGCGCCCGTTCACCGCGCTGCAAAAACGCATCGGCAAACTGAAGCCGGGCGCCAAGCTGCTAGCCAGCGCACCCGTGTGTTTCATGGCCTATGACCTGCTCGAGCACAACGGCAGCGATCTGCGCGAACAGCCGCTGCGCGAACGCCGCGACATGCTCGCCGCACTGATCGACGGTGTCGATCCGGCGCTGATGCTGTCGCCACCCGTGGTCGCCGACTCTTGGGCCACGCTGACCGTTGAGCGCCAGAAGTCGCGCCAGCGCCAGACCGAAGGCCTGATGCTGAAGCGGCTCGACTCGCCGTATCGCGTGGGCCGCAAGCGCGGTGACTGGTGGAAATGGAAGGTCGATCCGTACACGCTCGACGCTGTGCTGCTGTACGCGCAGCCGGGCCACGGCCGCCGCTCCGGTCTGTTTACCGACTACACCTTCGGCGTCTGGGACGGCGACACGCTGGTGCCGGTGGCCAAGGCCTATTCGGGCCTCGACGACAAGGAGATCGGCCAGCTCGACCGCTGGATTCGCGCGCACACCACCGACCGTTTTGGTCCGGTGCGCGCGGTGGAAGCCACGCACGTGTTCGAGCTCGCGTTCGAAGCGGTGCAGCTTTCCACACGGCACAAATCCGGTGTGGCCACGCGCTTTCCGCGCATCCTGCGCTGGCGCACCGACAAAGGCATAGCTGATGCCGACAAGCTTGACGACCTCCGCCGCCTGGCGTCGGGCTGAAGCCCGCCTGCGCGCGTGGTTCGCCACGCTCGATCGCAAGCCCGCTGCTTTTCAGCGCGCGGCATGGAAAGCATGGGCGGAAGGCCACAACGGTTTGATCCATGCGCCCACCGGCACCGGCAAAACCCTGGCCGCGGTGGGTGGCCCGCTGATCGACGCGGTGCTCCATCCGGCGCGTGGCCTGCAGCTGCTGTGGATCACGCCGCTGCGCTCGCTGGCCACGGACACGGCGCAGCATCTGACTACCGCGGTCGACGCGATGGAGCTGCCGTGGCGGGTGCTTCGCCGCACCGGCGACAGCAGCAGCGCCGAGCGCGCACGGCTGCGCCGCGGCGACTGCGAGCTGCTGGTGACCACGCCGGAGAGTCTGGCGCTGCTGCTGAGCTACCCCGATGTCGCCGAACGCTTTCGCCATCTGCGCGGTGTCGTGGTGGACGAGTGGCACGAGCTGATCGGCAACAAGCGGGGCACGCTGCTGCAGCTGGGTCTATCGCGCCTGCGCGCGTTGAAATCCGAGCTGCGCGTGTGGGGACTGTCAGCGACGCTGGGCAATCTCGACGAGGCGATGCAGACGCTCGCTGGCGACGGCGTGCTGATCGGCGGCAGCGGCAACAAGAAAATCCAGATCCAGACCGCCCTGCCCGATGCCGGCGAACGCTTTCCCTGGGCCGGCCATCTCGGCCTGAAACAGCTGGCACGCGTGCTGCGCGCCGTGCTCGATGTGCGCTCGGCGCTGGTGTTTGCCAACACGCGGTCGCAGGCTGAGCTGTGGCATGAAGCGTTATCCGCCGTGTGGCCCGAGGCACCAGAAACGCTGGCCGTGCACCACGGTTCGATCGATCCCAAGCTGCGCTTCGCGGTGGAAGAA
>CAIKJM010000159.1 GCA_903827735.1 uncultured Rhodanobacter sp.
GAGCGTAGATCAACTTGTGAATATCTGGCTTGCATCCAACGATAATCAATAAGGCGGAAAGCGGAAAATCGACTCCCCGGCACGCCTCATCCAACCAGCAGGATTAGATAATCACTGCGCTTATTCGACCGAGGAAGATGTGCATATCTCCGACTACCGATCCATAGCCATATCAAAGCTTCCATCCATCGTCTTCGACTATTTGGACGGTGGAGCCGAGAGAGAAACGGGAATCGCACACAATCGCCAAGTCTTGGACGCGATTCGATTTCGCCCGAAGAGACTTGTGGACGTTAGTAGCAGGGATACATCAATTAACCTGATGGGAGGGACTATTTCCGCGCCGATCATCGTAGCACCGACGGGAATGAACTCCTTATTCTGGAGAAATGCCGATTGCATCCTAGCGAAAGTAGCGACCGAACAAAATATTCCATTCGTGCTGTCCACTGCATCGACGAGTTCGATAGAGGAGGTGGCGAATGCATGCTGCCGAGAGCCATGGTTTCAGCTCTACGTGATTGATCGCAAGCAAGCAAAAATGCTTGTGGATAGAGCTATCCACGCCGGTTATTCCACTCTCGTATTAACCGTTGATGCAACCGTCAATGGCATACGGGACCGTGATCTGAGAAACGGATTCCACCCTCGGATGAAGCCTTCGCTAGCACTGTTCGCTTCGGCGCTATCACGCCCTGCCTGGACGGTACGCATGCTAAGAGACGGCCTGCCGCGCCTGGCGAACTTCGAAAGCGAGAGTGTCGAAGGCAATAAGGTCCAGCAGTCGTTGACTTCCAGACTCATGGACGCCAGTTTTTCGTTGGACGACCTGTCGTGGCTACGCGAAAAATGGCCAAAAAGACTCGTCGTAAAAGGTATCGTTAATGCCCAAGACGTATGCAGATGCATAAAAGTGGGCGTAGACGGCGTGGTGTTATCCAATCATGGAGGAAGGCAACTGGACAGTTGCATCTCTCCTATGGAACTGTTGCCTGAGGTCTCGAATGTCGGCATCGACATAATGGTGGACAGCGGTTTCAGAAGAGGCTCCGACGTCCTGAAAGCGATCGCTTCGGGAGCCAAGGCTGTCATGCTAGGACGCTCGATCTTATACGGCCTCGCGGCAAACGGAGAGGCTGGCGTACGCGGTGTAATCGAATCCATGAAGCATGAGATAGACACGAATTTGGCGCAAATCGGCTGCGCTTCCATGAATGCACTTACATACGACTACCTTTCCAAATAACGCGGCGCCAGAGGTTCATAAAAACTCACCATTATCTGGGAGCAAGAACTTGACTTCAAAAACTATCGACAGAATCGCTCCACCTACGAGGGATGTGTTCTACAAGGAATACGTGCTCCGGAGGAAGCCCGTCGTCATCACCGGACTGTTCAAGGGGCAAGAGATCGGTGAGGTAAGAGATGAGATGGATGCCCGGAAAGTTTTCGGAAACACCAGAATCATCATAACGCAGGAATACAGTAGAAGCGCTGCATCCCCAGTTAAAACACCAGATGAAGTGCTCGATCTCTCATCATATCTGGACTACGTGATGGCAAATCCTGGCACGTCCAGAATGTGCACAGAATACGATACCCCCATACGTGTTTCATCAACCTATCGGGTGCCCGATCTCTGCAAAATGACACACCAAGGGTTGATCGAAAACGAGCTACTGGACCTTCCCCGGCGATGGGGCGACCATGATTTGATGTCAAATCTTTTCATAGGAAACCGCGGCAACTATGCCCATTTGCACTATGACGGCGATCATAGACATGTGCTGCTCTACCAAGTGTTCGGAACAAAGAGAGCTATTCTGATCGACCCGGAAAAAGGGAACTATCTCGACCTTCTCAACTCCATCGGCCCTGGATTTTCGAATGTTTATATCGAGAACAAATCAGAAGATGAAAAGCTCCGCTTCGTTGAAGAGATCGGCGCCTACGACACGATCCTTAAGCCAGGGGAAGCCTTATATATACCGATGCTTATGTGGCACTACCTCGAGTATGTAGATCTCGGCATGTCCATTAACTTCCGTTTCATGAGGAACAAATACGGGAGATTTCTCTCAGTCGACAATTTTCATCGCGATTTTTTCGGACAAAATCTTTCCTCAAAAATGGTGAGTGAAGAAAAGGCAACAGAGAATTACTTTGAGTC
This sequence comes from uncultured Rhodanobacter sp., assembly GCA_903827735.1. Lineage (GTDB taxonomy): Bacteria > Pseudomonadota > Gammaproteobacteria > Xanthomonadales > Rhodanobacteraceae > Rhodanobacter. The sequence continues at coordinate 2,171 of CAIKJM010000159.1, forward strand.
GCTTGAATATATTAAGCGTTCTCTTCTTCGTAAGTCCGATTCCAGACGAGCAAAGATCGTAGAGATGAGGAATGTATTCAGAGAGGTGTGTTCCGAGATATGTCCTGAATGCGAGCCAGCGCTCCACTGCGACGGTGAGCACGAAGGCACGGAAATTGACAAGATTGAACAAGATATTAGCGAGTCGGGTGTATATCTGCGCGACTACCCCGTGCCGCAAATATCGCATGGCCCCCTGAGTAGCTCACAGCAGGGCGCCTTGATAGCTCGGTTTGCCAGCTTGCGTTACCCTGCACGCGCTGTTGAAGCGGCAGTTTACAATCGATTCGCGAAGGAGACCCTCAGCGACCTGACAAAGGCCGAAGCGGCTTCGTTGCTTCGAGCCCTGACCTCTCCCGGAGCCATGTGGGAGTGAGCCCATGATGGCTGGCTGCAGGTATTTCCTCTCCTCAGCCTCGATGATCATCCGGGGGCGAACCTTGGTCTGATTTTCTCTCCCCGTAGTACTCACCAAGGATATTTTCCATGCGATCCGGAAAACGCATACGACTGATTACTTTTCTCGTATTTCTTGCGACAAGCGCGACATATACGGCTTTTGCCCAAGTTCCCGCGAATCTTCCTCCCCCGCCAGCACCAAAAAAAGTGGACTTCAAAGGCAAGGTTTCTTTTGTCGGTTCGGACCCCGCGCCGCGAGACGCCTCGACCGCGATTTTCGACGCATACAAAAAATACGAAATTGTCGCAATGGGTGCGGGTCATGGAAATCAGAATCTCGACACGTTCATACTCAGCTTTGTCGCGGATCCGCGATTTCCTGGTGATATAAGAGATGTCGTCGTCGAGTGTGGCAACTCGCTCTATCAAAAGACACTCGACCGTTATATTGCCGGAGAGAACGTGGCGCAGACCGACGTGGAAAAGATATGGCGTAATACGACGCAGCCCATGTGCGCGGTATCCAGTTTCTATCAGCAACTGTTTCCCTTGTTGCGCCGGGTAAATGAATCCCTTCCGCTCTCGAAGAGGGTGCGCGTCCTGGCAGGAGACGTACCGGTAGACTGGGAGACCATCCGCAGCAATGACGATCTGCAGCGCTCTCCGCAAGATCGTGATGCAAACATCGCCTCGATAGTTCAGTCACAGGTGCTCTCAAAGCACAGAAAGGCACTTCTCCTTTTTGGCATGACGCATCTTTACCATGGAGCGAGGTCGTCTACGGTTGATCCGAGCGCAGTGGGCATTTACGAAGGGCATTATCCGGGAGTGACATGGGTAGTCGAGGACCATGACGGTTTTGGCTTTGGCACGCCTTATGAGGAACTGAACGATAGATGGGAGGCGCGAATCGCGTCATGGAGAGCGCCCTCGATCGTGGTGAGCCTGAAAGGCACGTGGCTGGCTGATCTCTTAGACACCGAAAATGCGTCGGAACTGATCAGTCTAATCACGCCTCGAAAAGGTGGCGGAACAAATGTTAGAACTGTTGTCCAACAGAGCACGCGCCCGTTCACATCGATGATCGACGGCTACCTGTATCTGGGACCGCGGCGCTTGCTTCTGAAAGAGCCTCCGTCTGCGAGCGCACTCCTTGACAAGGGGTTTATGAAGGAAATGCGGCGGCGCGCCAAGCTCACGGGCGAAGGATCCATCACTGATCAGGCCGATCCCGAAAAGTTCGTCAAGGAGCCTTATCACGCATTTATTTTCGACTCGACTCCGCCTGAATAAAATCGTTGAGTTTTCTCAGTTTTCATTGCTAACAATCGATGAGAAGAGCGAACGAAAAGCCAAATGGAAATCAAATGCGATGACACAATGATCCGTATCGCCGCTACGATATGCACGTCGGAGGCTTCTCTCAGCCAACGAATCCCGATGAAATGCTTTCCAGATAAGTGATCACGGCCTCCGCCCTCCCTTGCAATACGACTTCCCATGCTGTGCTCCCCCGGAATGCCTCCAGAGGCTCATCCAGAAACCAGCTGGTGGGATCTTCTCTATCACCCAGCACCTGGGTCGCGAGTGCCGCAAGTTTTGGATCCTGCACTTCCAACGTCTCGAAGGCCGCCCGACGCGCATCTTCCAAAGCCTGTTCCGCCTGAGTGATGGCTGACGCCGCCAGCTGATACCGTTGAGAGGCGTCACCCGACCTTGATATCGACTCGCTGTCTCGCTGCGCAGGCACTGACGTGCTTTGGTTTTGCTTGCCGCTCATGGCCTCATCCGTCACCCGATCCATCCATCGGAACAGGGCGAAGATCGGTGCAAAGAATCCGCGAGGGGTTTCCTTCGCGCCTTCGATGAATCCGCGTTTGAAGCTTTTGAAGTTGTCATTCATCACTGTGGTCCCTTGATTGATGGGTCTAAACGCAACGGCCGTTTTTTGCCGATGTTTTCAAGGCATCTCGGTATACATCCGCGTCCGCTCCTGATCCTCCTGGTCGCTGCGCACAATCAGGTCAAAGACTAGAACCGGATCGTCTCGCGGACCGCTGACGCTGACGTAGCTCATCCGTTCCAACCACTGCGCTGAGCCGGCACTGGCCAGCCCGTCCCACGCGTCTTGTTCGGTCACGGGCACGACATGATCTTGTGCGGCATCAATGGCGAACCACTGCGCTGACTGGGTCGGTATCGCCTCTTCGGCAAAGGCGCGCACCACCGGCAGCGCACGGTTGATCAGTGATGCGCCATGGGCGGCCAGCGATATCGGCGCGCCATTGCGCTCGAGTCCGTCCTGATCGAGGGTTTTGAACACCTCTGATGCCTCATCCAGGGTGGCAAAGCCCAATTTCGCCGGCGCGGTCGCTTGACCGGGGTCGGCGCTGCCGTGCAGGCAGAGGTAGCACGAAGGGCGCTCCATGCGCCTGACCTCCTCCACCGTGCCCGTACCGACACGGACATCGTTGTCGGCAGAATGGCCGTGCGAGATTTCGTAAAAGCTGACGAGGTTCATTGTCATTCCTTGGACTGGGTTGAACAGGACCGCAACGCGATGATCCGCGGTCGCTTGCTCACGGCGCGAGACGGCGATGGGCGTACCGTTCTTGGACGGCGTGATTGCGAAGACGACGTGGCGGGCTGGGGCGTGCTTGTTGGCGACCCCTTCAGCGCGTCGACGTGGTCGACATGGTGCGTTCTTGGATTTTGCTGGTTCTCCACTTCGCGATGGCCACGTCACCGATAGCGAAGGCCAACAGTCCGACAAACCACAGGCAACCCAGCCCAACGATGCCCACGCCCGCACCCATGAAGGCCAGGTGGCCAAATTCGTCCAGACGATTCCACCAGTGCGGGGGTGAGCTGATGACGGGAAATCCCGCCATCAGCCACCCAAGCAGTGCCGACAAGAGCACAAGCGCCAGCAGCACCACCAAGCCAACGCCGATGCGCAGCACGCTACGGGGATCGGTAGCGGTGTAATACACACGTTCTTCAGTCATGGGAAGTTCCTTACAGAAAGTCGATGGGGATATCGGCGGTCCCTGTGGGGATCGCCGGAGTCCAGAGAATCACAGGTCCGAATTCAAGCAAGTCCAGCGGCGGGGCGGACAGGACGTAACGGGAAGCCGTGGGCCTACTTATGCGTCGCGTCCATGTCGCACGCTCAATGTCCATGAAGGACAGGGTCATGCGATTTGTTGGTGGGCCGGCAGCCGCGCGGGAGAACAGCACGGGCGACTGGGCCCAGTCGCCTGCTCACGCCCCGCGCGGCTTCAGCGCGGCTTCATGTTCCGCTTAGCACTCTCACGATCAGCTTTGCTGACCACCTGCCGGATTGCCTCCAGACGATAGCGGCCGTTCGAAAACCGTGTACGACTGAGCAGCAAGGCCGTGAGGGCATCGGCCAGATCCGCTCGCGCGGCCCGCAGCGCCGGGA
>CAIKJM010000160.1 GCA_903827735.1 uncultured Rhodanobacter sp.
GCGAAGAGTTCGGACTGAAGATTTTCATTCTCGTTAAGATCGCTTTCGTCGAAAAGAAACTTGAGCAGCGTGGATGTAGCCTCATGTTCACCTTTCCACCCCTCATCAGACAACAAATCAATTAGGTCAGCAGCCTCGTCGAGATCCATTGATGGATTGGCGCTGAGCGAATCTAGTGATTGAACCAGGGCATTGAGCCCCGACCGATTGACATCGCCCGGGTTTGCTCTAAGGGTAGCTCGACGAATAAAGCTAACGACGGACCCGTAGCTTTCATTGAACGACGTTAAATGATGAGTTCTCTTCATTGTGGACGCAACAAGAGCCAGACGGCTTTCAATTGCAGCCAGATCCCCGTCACCAAAAGCATCCAATGCTAGGTTCGCGTCCTTCAAGGCAGAAATCACGAGCATCCTCGCCTCGCCAGGCGCTAGGTTCTCGTCGAATAAGTGAGGATAAAGTTGCTCTTGTGGTGGAGAGAGATTCACTTCTCCAATATCAACAGGCTCCACAGAAGTCGTTTTGCTATTGACGCTTTCAATGCGTGGACGGGCTGCGACCCAAACTGCTTTCATGGAAAGCGGCATCGGATCAATTGAAGCAGTTCCAAGATTCTCAGATCGGGAGCCCGTATCGGTCTCAATAATAGGCGTCGCGAGGCTACTCATAGCGTTAATCAATCACCTTTGGGATGTCTCGTCGTAGCACATGGACGTAACCTTTGAGCCAGTCCGTCACGTTTAGCTTACTCGCGTCAACGGCGCCCAAATTGCCACGGTCGAAGTCAATGTAGACCCTGCAGAGCGACTTCTTCAATGGCTCGTCAAAAAAGTCCGCATCCAGCTCCATTTCAAAACGCGTTTCTTCTGCTCGAAACCGCAGGATAGTAAATGCAGTATCGCTCTCGAAACGAAATGCAACCTCCACGCCGTTGCGCGGCGTTTCAGCTGGCTGATCGAACACTTTCTCTGTTGGCCAGCGAACAACATTGAGGTCAAAAAGGAACTTGTTCGCTTCCAACAGGCCAGCGAACTTCCGCGTAAATATTGTTCTCGCGCTTATACGCTTGATCTGCTTAAGTTCAAGCATTTCCCGCCAAACTTCGAACGTTTCGCTGACCTGTGTAACTCGACTTGAATGAAGTGATCTTGCGCCACGAAGTGTGATAAGCGATTGATTTAATCCGGTTAGGATCTGGAATCCAGGACCAGTAATAGCCTGCTGGTTAGGGACTACTTCCCTAATTTTAGTTTCGGGCCAGATGGTCGCCAGCCTCTTTGTAATCGCCCCAGCTCGGTCCCATAGAAGAAACGCTTCGTTGTACTGAAACTGGATAACTACCGAATGCATGTCGAACAAATCTAGAATCATGTCGGCATCTCGGATCTACTTTCCTTGCCCAAGGTTTTTTGAAGTCTCAAAAAATCGGTAATGCCAGTGATTTTCGGTCATTGATTGTTGCTCTGAGAGGCAGCTTTGTCTACCAAAGCGCCAAACAGTCAGCCAAAATCTTAGCCCCGGGTTCTGGCTGGCAAGGTGTGCTTTGGCGAGGGCAGTGGCTAACGGGCCAGAAACAATTAATTGGCTGTGTCAATGTAAAGAGCGGGATCGCTCGGCTCATCCATGCCTCACCCCTTCGCGCTACGCGCTACTGGGCCAACCTTCGGCTGTCCTTGTCGTGCCTGACAAAATTGTCGAACCGGTGGGTTCTCATCCCCGTTGTCATCATCAGAAATGCAAAACGCCCCACTCGGGGGCGTTTTGCGTTTCTGGCGGAGAGAGTGGGATTCGAACCCACGGTAGGCTCACACCTACGGCAGTTTTCAAGACTGCTGCCTTAACCCACTCGGCCATCTCTCCATAAATTGTCCGCTGCAGGTCGCGCACTGCGCGACCCTACGGCAGTTTTATCCCGGGCATCCTGCCCTCCACCCCTTCGGGGCCATCGACTGCGTCGATGTTAGCTTCGGCTTCCTGCCTTCGCGTCAAGACCGCTCCCTTAAACCACTCGGCCATCTCTCCATGAACTCGCCCGACGCTGCAGTTTATCAGGAACCTTGCGCTGGACGAACCGGGGCATCTTTTTTCGATAAAGCGATAAGGCAGCCGACGACGATGGCAACGGGAATGGCGGCGGCGAGCAGCGGAAACAGCAGTACCGGTTCGCGGCAGACCATCGGCACGATTTGCGTGGCGCTGGCTAGCGCCACGGTCCACAGGCGCCAGCGGCGGCTGTGGCGGCCGAACCAGAAGCTGGCCAGCACCAGCAGCAAGGCGACGATGGAGAGGATTAGGTCGAGCGTGGGCAGTTGCCACACCGTGGCGAACGCGAGGCGTGTGCCGATAAACGAAGCGAGGACGACGAGCAGGCAGATGCTGGTGACTTTTTCCACCTTGCTCCAGCGTCCCTGCGGCTGGCTGCTCGGCGTCGGGCCACCTTGTGCGTTCATGCAATGCGATCCAGCCCGGCCATGTACGGGCGCAGCACCTCGGGCACGACGATCGAGCCATCGGCCTGCTGGAAGTTTTCCATCACGGCGATCAGGGTACGGCCGATAGCGAGGCCGGAGCCGTTCAAGGTGTGCACGAGTTCGGGCTTCCCGGTGTCGGCGTTGCGCACGCGCGCCTGCAGCCGGCGCGCCTGGAAATCCTCGCAGTTGGAGCAGCTGGAGATTTCGCGGTAGGTCTGCTGGCTCGGCAGCCACACTTCGAGGTCGTAGGTTTTGCTCGACTGGAAACCCATGTCGCCGGTGCACAGCAGGAGCTTGCGATACGGCAGGCCGAGCTTCTGCAGCACGGTCTCGGCGTGGCCGACCATTTCCTCGAGCTGGTCGTAGGAGTCGGCGGCGCGCGCTACCTGCACCATCTCCACTTTCTCGAACTGGTGCTGGCGAATCATGCCGCGCGTATCTCGGCCATAGCTGCCGGCCTCGGCGCGAAAGCACAGCGAGTGCGCGGTGAAACGCAGCGGCAGCGCGTCGGCGTCCTGGATGGTGTCGCGCACCAGATTGGTCAGCGACACTTCGGCCGTGGGGATCAGGTAACGCGTGGTTTCGCCGATCTCGGTGGCGAACAGGTCGTCCTTGAACTTCGGCAGCTGGGTGGTGGCCAGCATGCTCTCGGCGTTGACAATGACCGGCACGTTGCATTCAAGGTAACCGTGCTCGCCGGTGTGCAGATCAAGCATGAACTGGCCGAGCGCGCGATGCAGGCGCGCCAGCTGGCCGCGCAGCACGGTGAAGCGCGCGCCGGAGAGTTTGGCGCCGGCGTCGCCGTCGAGCCAGCCGTGTTTTTCGCCGAGTTCGACGTGATCCTTCACCGCGAAATCGAACGTCGCCGGCGTGCCCCAGCGGCTGACTTCGAGGTTGTCGCTCTCGTCCTTGCCGATCGGCACGGACTCGTGCGGAATATTGGGGATGACCAGCGAAATCTCGGACAGCTTGGCCTGCACCTCGGTCAGCGCCTGCTCGTTCGCCTTGAGCTTGTCGCCGATACCGGCGACCTCGGCCATTAGCGGCGCGACGTCTTCGCCTTTGCTCTTGGCCTGACCGATCGCCTTGGAGCGGGTGTTGCGCAGGTTCTGCAGATCCTGCGTTTCAGTGGACAGCTGCTTGCGGGTGTTCTCCAGCGCCTCAACCTCGGCCACGTCGAGCGAGTAGCCGCGCGTTTCCTTCAGGCGTGCGGCGGTTTCGGCGAGGCGCGAACGCAGCAGTGCGGGATCCAGCATGATCGAGTCCATGGGTTAATTGACTCGTTATTATCGCTGCCGACCAAGCTAGTCGCAATGCGCAAGCGCTAGAACGAAACACCAGCGTTGTTTCGCTCACGAAAACATGAATCTAATTTTCAGAAGCTACGCCCTTTGGAACGCGGCACTGCCCCGTATCGCAGGAATCCAGTAAAAATATAGATAAATCAATTGATGTGGAACTGAGGGAAATCCAAACAAAAGGGATTCCAAAAAAACGCAGCAGCAGGCTAGGGCTGCTGCGCATACGA
>CAIKJM010000161.1 GCA_903827735.1 uncultured Rhodanobacter sp.
CAGAAGGCGCTCGACGCCACGCGCGCCGGATTCAATGTGGGCACGCAGACGATCATCAACGTGCTGAACGCGATCCAGACGCTGACTTCCGCCGAGAACACGTACTCACAGGCGCGCCATCAGCTGGTGCTGGACAAGCTCAACCTGCGTTACTCGATCGGACGGATCGGCTATAAGGATCTGCAGGATGCCAACGTGCTGCTGCAGTAACCACCGGCAATCGAAGTAAAGAACTCACAAAAAAAACGGGCCTAGGGCCCGTTTTTTTGTACTACTCCTGCAGCAGGTTATCGATCAGCCGCATGATGCGATGCACGGCGCCGCGCTCGCGATCAAAAACTGTCTGAGCCGCTTGCCCCATGCGCTCGCGCCGGTCCGGGTCCAGCAACAGGGCCAGCACATCCGAGCCAAGCGCTTCGCTACTGGCGACGCGCGCTGCGCCACCCTGCTGCATCAGGCTGACGGTAATTTCCTCAAAATTGAACGTATGCGGGCCCACCAGCACCGGTATCGACAGTGCCGCCGGCTCAAGAACGTTATGCCCACCAATCGGCACCAGGCTGCCACCGACAAAGGCGACCTCGGATGCAGCAAAAAACGGCATCAGCCGGCCCATCGCATCGATCACGAAGACCTGATGCATCGGCAGCGGCAGGCCATCGACGCTATAGCTGGCGGTCGTGAAGCCCAGGCTGCGTACCGACTGCTCAACCATGCGGAATCGTTCCGGATGGCGCGGCGCCAGCAGCAGCAGCGCATCCGGCAAGCGCTTAAGCACCTCAAGATGCGCCTGCAGGACGGCCAGCTCCTCACCTTCGTGCGTGCTAGCGGCCATCCATACCGGCCGCCGCGCACCCCAGTGCTCACGCATCGCAGCGCCGTCGGTGACGGCACCGCAGGGGATTGGCATATCGAATTTCATATTGCCGGTGACCACCAGCTGGCGCGGATCGGCACCCAGCAGGCGATAGCGCGCCGCGTCGGTGCGCGACTGCGCGGCGATCTGCCGGACACAGCGCAGTGACGATCGCACCAGGCTTCGCAGCGGCTTGTAGCCGCGCAACGAACGCTCCGACAGGCGGGCATTGACGATCATTAGCGGAATGCCGCGATGTCGGCAGGCAAAGTAGAGGTTGGGCCAGATTTCGGTTTCCACGATGAGCGCGAGCTGGGGCCGAACGCGCTGCATGAAGCGGTTCACCGAGAACGGCAGGTCGTAGGGCAGATAGACGTGAAACACGCTGTCGCCAAACAGCTGATGGACCCGCGCCGTTCCAGTGGGCGTCACCGTGGTAATCACCAGCGGGGCATTCGGATAATCCCGCTGCAGCGCCTTGATCAGCGGCTCGGCTGCATTGACCTCACCCACTGAAACGGCATGAATCCACAGGCTGCCGTTGAAGCCGGGCGCTTCGAAAATACCGAATCGCTCCGGCCACCGCCGGTGATAGGGCCGCGAACGCACGCCGCGCGCCAGCAGGCGCAGTACCAGCAGTGGCGTGGCCAGATACATCGCAATGGTGTACAGAAAACGCAGCAAGAGAATCCGCCGATCAGCTGATAAATCAGCATTCAAGTATAGCCATAGCGATTGGTGCGAGCCGCCGCCGGGAGCGCCCGTTACAATGGTGTGGATGCCAGGCATGTCACGCCCCCGTTTTTCCCGATCGCTGCTCGCACCACGCCATTGGCCGGCGTGGGTTGGGGTGGCCGTGATCTGGCTGATCGCTCAGCTGCCTTACGCCGCGCTGCTCTGGCTAGGCCGTCGGCTCGGCGGACTGGTGATGCGAGTGCCGTCGGCACGGCGGCACATCGCCGAAACCAATATCGCGCTGTGCTTCCCCGAGCTAGACGCCGAGGCGCAGCGCCAGCTGGTCGATGACAATCTGCGCGACATCGGCCTGATGCTGGTGGAGTTTGCCCTGGGCTGGATGGGTAGCGAAAAGAAGATCGCCAGCATTCCCATCGTCATCGAGGGGCTGGAGCATCTGGAGCAGGCACGCGCTCGTGGTCAGGGCGTTTTGTTGGTGGGCGGGCACTTTTCGCATCTCGAGCTCTGCGCGCGGCTGGTCTCCCAGCGTATCCGTATTTCCGGCATGTACCGCAAGATGGACTCGGCTGTTTTCGAGTGGGCCGTGCTGCGCGCTCGGCTGGATTACGCCACCACGATGTTCGACAAGGACGACCTGCGCGGCACGGTGAAGTATCTGCGCAGCGGCGGCACGCTCTGGTACGCGCCAGATCAGGACATGCGCAGCAAGGACAGCGTGTTTGTGCCGTTTTTTGGCGTGCCGGCCGCCACCATCACCGCGACGCATCATTTGGCGCGATTATCCGGCGCCGCGGTAATTCCGTTTTTCCACCGTCGTCTGCCCGATGGGGCTGGCTATGCACTTCGCCTGGGCGCGCCGCTGGAAAACGTCCCCAGCGCTGACGCGCTGGCTGACACGGCCCAGGTGAACAGCTGCATCGAGCAAATGGTGCGCGAGTCACCCGAGCAATATCTGTGGGTACACAAGCGCTTTAAAAGTCGACCTGAAGGGCAGCCAACGCTGTACTGAGCCGCGACAGATTGGCGACAGGAACCCGCCCGAGAATCGCGCATCGCCTGGATCAGGCGCACTGCTAGACCGGCAGCGCATTCCAGGCAGCTCAGGGAAGATTGCGCGTCCATGACTTCACCCGCCAAAACTGCTGCAGCGGCTATTCCGATCCTGATGTATCACAACATCGCGTCGGCGCCGCGCGACCTTGCGGTCTATCGCAGCCTATATGTGAGCCCCGGCACGTTTGGCCGGCAGATGTGGTTGTTGCACACGCTGGGCTATACCGGGCTGTCCGTCACCGCGGCCGAACCCTATCTGCGCGGCGAAAAGAGCGGGCGCATAGCGGTCATCACGCTCGACGATGGCTACGCCGACAACGTGCAGTCCGCCATGCCCATTCTGCAAAAGTTTGGTTTCAGCGCGACCTGTTACGTCGTCAGTGGGCAGATCGGTTGCTACAACAGCTGGGACGATCAGCGCCTGGGTATCCGGAAGCAGCTGATGACGACCGAGCAGCTTCGCACATGGCGCGACGGCGGCATGGAGGTCGGCGCGCATACGCGCACCCATCCCCGCCTCACTCAATGCACAGAGCCGCAGCTGCATAGCGAAATTCGCGGCTGCAAGGATGAGCTTGAGGATCGCATCGGCAGCGAGGTGACCCAGTTCTGCTATCCCTACGGCGATGAAAACGAGCGCGTGGTCGAGGTGACCCGCGAAGCCGGCTTCAGCGCCGCCACCACCACTCACCGCGGCCGCGCCTTCGCCGGCGACGACCTGTGGCGCCTGCCGCGCATGCAGATTGCGCGCCACCACCTGCTGCCGCAGTTCGCCATGAAGGTGTTTTCCGCGTATGAGGATCGCCGCGGATGAAATTTCTGTTTGTCGGCACCAACCCGGAGCACACCGGCGCCGCGACCCATTTCGTGGCGTTGGCACAGGCCATGGCACAGGCCGGACATGACGTGAGCGCGATTGTTTATCCCAACGGGCTTATTTCGCACGGCCTCGCCCAATCGAACGTGCGTCTGCACCACGCGCGCTTCCGCAATATCTTCGATGTGCGCGGTTATCGCGCGGTCTTTGCCGCAGCGAAAGAGCAAAAGCCCGACTGGCTGGTCGGCAATTTCGGCAAGGAATATTGGCCGCTTATTCTCTGCGGCTGGCTGCTAGGCGCGAAGGTCGCGCTGTTTCGTCACCGCACCCCGGCGATGAGCCGCCTTTCCGGTTATTTTCTGCCGCGGCTGGCCGACCGCTTTTTCGCCGTGTCCAACTATGCCCGGCAAGCTTACCTAGATAGCGGCATACCTGCCGAATTGGTTCAAATTCTATACAACCCGGTCAATACCGAAATCTACAAGCCAGATCCCGAGCTGCGACGGCGTATTCGTAGCCAGCTCGGGATACCCAAAGAAGCCATCGTCGTAGGCTATTTCGGCCGCATGAGCGACGGCAAAGGCATCTTCACCCTGCTGGAAGCCGCGGACGCCGCAATGCGTCACGAACCAAGGCTGCACTGCCTATGGGTCGGCGACGGCCCCGATGCGGCGGCCCTGAGAGAGCGTATTGCCGCACACCCTGAAGCGGCGCACCGGCACCACTTCACGGGCTGGATGGAGGACGTGCATCCATTTTACAACGCCATTTCAATGCTAGCCTTTCCATCCAAGCGACCAGAAACCTTTGGCCGCGTCTCTGTGGAAGCTCAGGCTTGCGGCGTTCCCGTTCTCGGTAGCGATGTCGGCGGAGTGCCTGAGACTTTACATGCGAATATCACCGGCACGCTCTTACCACCCTCTGATGTCGTCGCTTGGTCGCAAGCAATTCTGGCGATGGCGGACAGACACCATCGGGAGACGATGGGACTGGCGTCGAGAGACTTTATCCTCAGAAATTTTGATTCGGCCGTCATCGCGAGCAATTTTTCGCGAGAGTTGAGTAGTGTTCGGACAAAAAAGACTGTCCAGACATCAGAGTCAG
>CAIKJM010000162.1 GCA_903827735.1 uncultured Rhodanobacter sp.
CTATGGCTTTGACCACCGCGTCGAAATTGGCCAGCGGCTCGCCCATGCCCATCATCACTACATTGGTGATGCGGCGATTCTGATGGGTGATATTGCCCAGATATTTCGCCGCCACCCACACCTGCCCGATGATTTCGGCGGTCGACAGGTTACGGTTGAAACCCTGCGCGCCGGTCGAGCAGAACTGGCAGTTGAGCGCACAGCCGATCTGCGAAGAAACACACAACGTTCCGCGCGTGGGCTCGGGGATGTACACCGTCTCCACCGCGTTGCCCTTGTCCATGCCCAGCAGCCACTTGTGCGTGCCGTCGGTGGCCGCCTTGTCGAGCATGGTCTTGGGCGGACCGATGTAGCAGGCGGCGTTGAGCTTGGCACGCAGCGCCTTGCCCACGTCCGTCATGTTCTCGAAATTGTCTTCCAGGTCGTGATACATCCACTTCATGACCTGCTCGGCGCGGTAAGGCTTCTCGCCGATCTGCGTAAAAAAGTCGCGCAGACCCTGCCGATCGAAATCGAGCAGATTGACCTTCGCGATCTTTGCGTCAGATGAAGTGGTGGCTACCTGGTTCATGTTTCTTCGAGAGCGCGGCCAGTCAAGGCCGCTTTCGTTTCCCTGAAATCCAATGATGGAACGACGAATTACCTGGACAGCACGTCGGTCGAAGCGAAGAAATAGGCGATTTCGACCTTGGCGGTATCGACGGCATCCGAACCATGCACGGCATTGGCATCGATGGAGTCGGCGAAATCGGCGCGAATGGTGCCTGCGGCGGCTTCCTTGGGATTGGTGGCGCCCATCAGATCGCGATGCTTGAGCACGGCATTCTCGCCTTCCAGCGCCTGGATCATCACCGGACCGGAAATCATGAAATCCACCAGCGCCTTGAAGAACGGACGCTCGCGATGCACGGCGTAGAAACCCTCGGCCTCCTGACGAGACAGCTGCTTCATCTTGGCGGCAACGATCTTGAGATCGGCCTTCTCGAAACGCGCATAGATTTCACCGATGACGTTCTTGGCGACGGCGTCGGGCTTGATGATGGAAAGAGTGCGCTCGAGCGCCATTGGATCTGCTCCGAAAGGATTTCAAAAAAGGCTGTCATGGCCAACAAGGGCCGACAAAAAAGGCTAAACCTTACGTGGAATATGGGTTTAGTACAGGAAAGTTTGACAGATTCTACCGGATACGCAAATCACCTGTCCTTAACAAGGATCACGAATCCAGAGGGATGTTTGACGATGACAAACCGCTCCGCGTATCCTCAAACGATCGTTTGAACCGACCCTCTGCCGCAGGATGATTGTGCAAGTGAACCCGTCCGGCTCCACCAAGGAACGCATATTGGGCGCGGCCGAGTCCCTTTTTGCGCAGCGCGGCTTCGATGGCGCCTCGCTGAGGCAGCTAACCTCGGCCGCCGGCGTAAATCTGGCCGCCGTGAATTACCACTTCGGCTCGAAGGAAAAGCTGGTCGAACAGATCTTCCGGCGCCGGCTCGATGCTTTGAACAACAGCCGCCTGCAGGCCCTGTCGCTGGTCGAGGGGGCCGAAACGACCACACTGGAAGATGTGCTGTCCGCCTTTATCCGACCCGCGCTGGACCTGTCGCACGACGAGTCGGGTTCGTTGTTCATGCGCGTGCTGGCTCGCGCCTTCGCCGAGCACGACGACACGCTGCGGCAGTTCCTTTCCGACAACTACGGCCACGTGATGCGTCAGTTCACTGCGGAATTTGCCCGCCTGCTGCCGCAGCTGACGAAGCAGGAGCTGTATTGGCGCATCGACCTGGTCAGCGGCGCGCTGACGCACGCCATGTCGGGCTTCGGCATGATCCAGCGCAAAAGCGGGGTCAGCGAGATCGAGCATCGCGAAGAGACCGCGCAGCACCTCATCCGTTTCGCCGTGGCCGGACTCAGCCATCCCTAGAGAGTCAATCGAGTCCGCCCTCACCGACATCGTTTCGTACCACGGCCGGCAACGGCCGCACTTTCCCACCCAAGCTTTGCGTTCGTTCTACTGGAGAAGCCAATGACCGCTGCATCCGAGTCACATCCACCCCTGCGCATCCGGAAGGCCGCCGTGCTGGGCGCCGGCGTCATGGGCGCGCAGATCGCCGCGCACCTGACCAACGCGGGCGTCGAAACCGTGCTGTTCGATCTGCCCGCCAAGGAAGGTCCGAAGAGCGGCATCGCGCTGAAAGCCATCGCCAACCTGGCCAAGCTGTCGCCGGCACCGCTGGCCGACAAAAACTTTGCGGCCGCCATCATCCCGGCCAACTACGACGAACATCTGGATCATTTGAAGGATGTCGACCTGGTGATCGAAGCCATTGCCGAGCGCATGGACTGGAAGCTCGATCTGTACAAAAAGATCGCGCCGCACGTTTCCGCCACGGCGGTGCTCGCCAGCAACACCTCGGGCCTGTCGATCAACGGCCTGGCCGAAGCGCTGCCGGAGCAGCTGCGCCACCGCTTTACCGGCGTGCATTTCTTCAATCCGCCGCGCTATATGCATCTGGTCGAGGTGATTCCGACCCGCCTGACCGACCCGGCCGTGGTGGATGGTCTCGAAGCCTTCCTGACCACCACCCTGGGCAAGGGCGTGGTCATCGCCAAGGACACGCCGAACTTCATCGGCAACCGCATCGGCGTGTTCTCGATGCTGGCCGCGATGCACCACACCGAGCAGTTCAAGCTGGGTTTCGATACTGTTGACGCCCTCACCGGTCCGGCGCTCGGTCGTCCGAAGAGTGCGACGTATCGCACCGCGGACGTCGTCGGCCTGGACACCATGGCCCATGTCATCAAGACCATGGCCGACACCCTGCCCGACGATCCGTGGCTGAAATACTTCAAGGCGCCTGCCGTGTTGCAGGGCCTGATCGACAAGGGCGCGCTGGGTTCAAAAACCGGCGCCGGCTTCTATAAAAAGGCTGGCAAGGACATCGTGGTGATCGATGTCGCCAAGCAGGATTACGTGCCGTCCGAGCAGAAGCCGTCGGACGAAGTCGCAGCAATTCTCGCCATCAAGGATCCGTCAGAGAAGTTCGGCAAGCTGCGCGCGTCCAGCGATCCGCAGGCGCAGTTCCTCTGGGCCAGCTTCCGCGACCTGTTTCATTATTCCGCCTTCCATCTGGCCGATATCGCCGACACCGCGCGCGACGTCGACTTCGCGATCCGCTGGGGCTACGGCTGGAAGCTCGGTCCGTTCGAAACCTGGCAGGCCGCCGGCTGGCAGCAGGTCGCCGAGTGGATCAACGAGGACATCAAGGCCGGCAAGGCGATGAGCGACGCGCCGCTGCCGGCTTGGGTCACGGATGGCCGTAAAGGCGTCCATTCGAAAGAAGGCTCGTGGTCGGCTGGCGACGGGACCTACAAGCCGCGCTCGCAGCATCCGGTCTACGCGCGTCAGCTGTTCCCCGATCCGATCCTCGGCGAGAAGTTCGACCAGGGCGTTACCGTGTGGGAGAACGATGGCGTGCGTCTGTGGACGCTGGGCGACGATCAGGTTGGCATCCTCTCGTTCAAGACCAAGATGAACACGGTCAACGACCAGGTGCTCGATGGCGTGCAGCATGCGATCAAACTGGCCGAAGAAAAGCTCAAGGCCGTCGTTATCTGGCAGACCGGCGAACCATTCTCGGCCGGCGCCGATCTGAAGGGCGCGCTCGGCCTTTTGAAGGAAGGCAAGTTCGACGACTTCGACAAGATGGTCGCCAACTTCCAGCGCACCAGCATGACCATCAAGGAATCGCTGGTGCCGGTCGTTTCGGCCGTGCGTGGCATGGCCTTCGGCGGCGGCTGCGAATTCCAGATGCATTCGGCCCGCACCGTGGCCGCGCTGGAAAGCTATATCGGCCTGGTCGAGGCCGGCGTCGGCCTGCTCCCAGCCGGCGGCGGTCTGCATGAGCTGGCCGTGCGTGCGGCCAAGTCGAATCCTGACGATCCGTTCGAGTCGCTGAAGAAGGTTTTTGAAACCATCGCCATGGCCAAGGTCTCGGCCAGCGCATTCGAGGCCAAGCAGCTCGGCCTGCTGCGCGAGAGCGACATCATCATCTTCAACGCCTACGAGTTGCTTTACGTGGCCAAGAAAGTGGCGCTGTCGCTGGCCGAGAGCGGCTACCGTCCGCCGATGCCGGCGCGCGCCATTCCTGTCGCCGGCGATACGGGCACCGCCACCTTCCAGGCCTCGCTGGCCAATCTGAAGGAAGGCTACTTCGCCTCGCCGCACGATATCGATATCGCCACGCGCATTGCCGACACCCTGTGCGGCGGCAAGATCGAGCGCGGCTCGCTGGTCGACGAAGAGTGGCTGCTGACGCTGGAGCGCAAGCACTTCGTCGAACTGGCCAAGACCGAAAAGACCCAGGCGCGCATCGCCCACACCATGACCACCGGCAAGCCGCTGCGGAACTGACTCTTCGCCACAAAGGAAACCGTCGTCCCGGCGAACGCTGGGATGACGATCAAAAAATCAACGCACGTCGCCGCGAACCGCGCGACGCAACGGAGCAAAACTCATGAGCAAGCAAGTGCAAGACGCCTATATCGTCGCCGCCACCCGCACCCCGGTGGGCAAGGCGCCGCGCGGCGTATTCCGCAACACTCGTCCCGATGATCTGCTGGCGCACGTGATTCGCGCCGTCGTGGCGCAGACCCCGGGCATCGATCCGCACCGCATCGCCGATGCCATCATCGGCTGCGCCATGCCCGAAGCCGAGCAAGGCATGAACGTGGCGCGCATCGGCGTGCTGCTGGCCGGCCTGCCCAATACCGTGCCCGGCGTGACGGTCAATCGCTTCTGCGCCTCCGGCCTGCAGGCCGTGGCCCAGGCGGCCGATCGCATCCGCCTCGGCGATGCCGACCTGATGATCGGCGGCGGTACCGAAAGCATGACCATGATTCCGATGATGGGCCACAAGATCGCGATGAACCCCGCCATCTTCGCGAAGAGCGAGGATTACGCCATCGCCTTCGGCATGGGCATTACCGCCGAGAAGGTCGCCGAAAAGTGGAAAGTCACGCGCGAGCAGCAGGACGCGTTCGGCGTAGAAAGCCACCGCCGCGCGCTTGCCGCCCAGGCCGCCGGCGAATTCAAGGACGAGATCACGCCGTTCCAGCTGGACGACCACTATCCCGACCTGACCACCCGCGACATCAAAACCGACAGCCGCTTGATCGACGCGGATGAAGGCCCGCGTGCCGGCACGACGATGGAAGTGCTGAGCAAGCTGCGCACCGTCTTCCGCAATGCGCAGTACGGCGGCACGGTGACGGCCGGCACCTCCTCGCAGATGTCCGATGGCGCCGGCGCGGTGATGCTGGCCAGCGAACAGGCGGTCAAGGATTACAATCTGAAGCCACTGGCGCGCTTCGTCGGCTTTTCGGTCGCCGGCGTGCCGCCGGAAATCATGGGTATCGGCCCGAAGGAAGCCATTCCCAAGGTGCTCAAGCAGACCGGCCTCACCCTCGACCAGATGGACTGGATCGAACTCAACGAAGCCTTCGCCGCGCAGGCGCTCGCCGTCATCGGCGATCTCGGCCTCGACCCGAGCAAGGTCAACCCGCTGGGCGGCGCGATTGCCCTTGGCCATCCGCTCGGCGCCACCGGCGCCATCCGCATCGCCACGCTGGTGCACGGCATGCGCCGGCGCAAGCAGAAGTACGGCATGGTCACCATGTGCATCGGCACCGGCATGGGCGCGGCCGGTATTTTCGAAGCGCTCTGACCGGTCATCGCAAGCTTCAAATCTCACAAGGCGC
>CAIKJM010000163.1 GCA_903827735.1 uncultured Rhodanobacter sp.
CTTGTACGGGCGCAAGTGGTTCAGTTCGGCAGTGGTTGGCGAAGCCGCGCTCGCGCTGGCGCGCCCGGAAGGTGCCGGCAGCGGCACGGGCGCACTGGCGCTTTTCTATGTCGAAACGATGGAGGACGACGCGGCCACCAACGGTAACCGGCGCAAAGCCGGGCTCGTCATCGACCGGCTCAAGGACAAGCTCGGTACGCACGAACTGCCCACGGCAGAAATCCATCTGGAAGGATTGCCCGCCTGGCCGCTGGGCGAACTGGCCAATGGCGTGCGGCAGATTGCACCGATGTTGAATGTGACGCGCACCTGGAACGCCGTGTGCGCTATCGCCAGCATGGCGCGTGCGATCAGCCTGGCGCGCGATTACGCCATGCGTAGGCAATCGTTTGGACGTCTATTGATCGAGCAGCCGCTGCACGCGCAGACGCTGGCCGACATGCAGGCCGAGTTCGAAGGCGCCTTCGCTTTAACGTTCGAAGTCGCGCATCTGCTGGGCCGCGTCGAGCAGCGCGTCGCCGCGCCGCACGAAGCGCTGCTGTTGCGCCTGCTTACGCCGCTGGCCAAGCTGTGGAGCGGCAAGCTGGCGGTCAAGATCTGCTCAGAGGCGCTGGAGTGCTTCGGTGGCGCGGGCTATATCGAGGACACCGGCCTGCCGCAGCTTTTGCGCGATGCGCAGGTGTATTCGATCTGGGAGGGCACGACCAACGTGCTGTCACTGGACAGCCTGCGCGCGCTGGCCGGGGACAGCTTGGGCGCCCTGCGCACCGCCATCGACGGCTGGCTGGACGGCTGCACCGATGTGGCGGCGATTCATGCGAATCGCGCCGCGCTCGATGCGGCGACGGGCTTTATCGATACACAGCAGGCCAGCCGCGATGGTCTGGAGGCTGGCGCGCGTGGATTGGCGATCACGCTGGCGCGCTGCGCCGCAGCCGCCCTGCTCGCTCGGCAGGCCACGTGGTCCGGCGCAAGCGGCGACGCAAGGCCTGCGGCAGCGTTGCGGCGCTTCGTCGGGCACGGTTTGCTGCGGTTGAGCACACAAGATGCGGGCGATAACGCAGTGCTGCTGGGTTGATGCTTCGCCTGAGACCATCAATGACGCTAGATCTGTGCGGCAAAACGTAAGGCAGCACGCGCGGGAAGCGCTCCGCGAACGCAGCAGCTAAAATAGGCGAATCCCTAACTTGGCTAATCCTATGCAGCACCTGACCATCGTTACCACCGGCGGCACCATCGACAAGATCTACTTCGACGACAAGTCGGACTACAAGATCGGTGCACCACAGATCGGCGAGATCCTCGCGCAGCTCGGCGTGGCGTTTCAGTTCGAGGTGATTCCGATTCTGCGCAAGGACAGCCTGCACATGGGTGCGGACGATCGCGCCCTGGTGCGTTCGACCATCGAAGGCCAGGCCAACCGGCACGTGCTGGTGACGCACGGCACCGACACCATGGTCGAAACCGCGCGCGAGCTTGCCGCTATCGAAGGCAAGGTCATCGTGCTGACCGGTGCGCTGAATCCCGCGCGCTTTCAGGGTTCGGACGCGGTGTTCAATATCGGCTGCGCGGTCGCCGCCGTGCAGACGCTGCCCGACGGCGTGTATATCGCCATGAACGGCCGCGTGTGGGATCCAGCCAAGGTGCGCAAGAATCGCGACGCCAATCGCTTCGAGGAAGCGGCGGACTGACGTTTTTTGCTGTCGATCGTGCGACAGCGTGACGAACACCGAACAATAGAAAAGGGCCGGACGACATGCCGTCCGGCCCTTTTTTCATCCAACGTGACGTCAATCCATGACGAGACAGATCGCCCCCCTCTCTTTGACTTACCAGCTAGCTTTCAGCGAGACACCCGAGAACGCCGCATACGCGTTGAGCGAAATGTAATACGTGCCGGAAGGCGCGGTGAAGCTGCAGCTTTCCGCGTTGCCGGTCTTGTACGGGCGGCAGCCGTAGCTGCTGGTGGTTGGCGCGGAGCCGAGCTTGACGTAGAGATCAGCATCACCGGTGCCGCCAGAGGTGGCGATGGTCAGCGTGCCCGAACCCGCCGGCACGGTTACCGTGTAGTTCAACGAAGTCCCTTTGGCGGCGCTCAATCCCGTCACCGCCACGCCGTTTTGCAGGCCACCGGTGCTGCCACCGCCGCCCGTGCCCGGGCAGGTCACGCCTACGCCGTTGAAGGCAGCGATCACGTCGTTCTTGTTGTAGCCCAGGTCGGTTGCCGCCGACTCTACGCCGCAGGCGCCGGAATTGAACGTCGAAGTAGCCGTCCAGTAAACCTTGTTGGCCAGCGCATAGGTCTGGAAAGCTTTCTTGGTATCCCAGCCAGAGGTCTTGGCCAGCAGGCAAAACGACTTGTTGTAGACGCCGCTGGAGTAATGCACGTCGAGGCTCGACGTGTAGTTGGCGGCATTGTCGATCGAGCCGCCGTCCTGCGGCGGGTTGCACATATAGCGCAGCGCGGTGCCGTTTTTGATGATGTCGGCACCGACCAGAAAGTCGTTGCTGCCGCGATCGAAATACTCCGCCGCTTCGCCGGCCATATCGGAATAAGCCTCGTTCATGCCGCCGGATTGTCCGGTGTACTGCAGCGCCGAATGCTGCTCGGTATAGCCGTGGCTAATCTCGTGGCCAGTCACATCTAGCGACACTAATGGATAGAACGTGCTGGCGCCGTCGCCGAAGCTCATCACCGAGCCGTCCCAGAAGGCGTTCTCGTAGCTCTTGCCGTAATGCACCTTCATCACCAGCGAAAAGCTCAGCGGATTGCCGCCGGTGTAGCCCTGATACATGTCGTGCACCACGCTGCCGAAGTGGTGCGCGTCGTTGGCCGGCGAGTAGGCGCCGTTGATCGCATCGGTGTTGCTGGTCGGGCAGATAAAGCTGACAAGGGTGCCGGCGCCGGAGGTGGCGTTCTTGAGGTTGTAGGTGGCCACGTCGGTATTTTTCAGCGTGCAGGTAGTACCCGACTGGGTCACGTTGAGCGCGGCGTAATCCGTGCCGTAGGTGTATTTGCCGGTCTTGGTGTTGCCGCCCGGGCCGTTGGCGCTGGCGTCGGTGAGGCCGTCCCAGCTCTGGATCACCTCACCGGTGTTGGCGTCGATGATGGCGGTGGGACGGCTCGGTTTCTGCGGGTCATCCACAAAGTACGACGCGCGATACACCAGCCGCGTCGGGCCATTTTCCTGTGGATACACGAACAGATCAGTCTGCTGGTTTTGCATAGTGGTGCCGGCCACCAGCACGGTGTGCGCGTGCCCTTTGAGGATGTCGATGACAGCCGCGGGCGTCAGTTGGGGGACGACCGAAATCAAGTCGGCCGCGGTGCTTTGCATCAGCTCGCCGGTGGCACGCAGCGCATTGCCGCTGGCGTCCTTGACCACGGCAATGCTGCGGCCATACACCGGCACGCCGCGGTAGAGCTGCTGCTGACGAACCACCTGCGTGCCATTGGCC
>CAIKJM010000164.1 GCA_903827735.1 uncultured Rhodanobacter sp.
CGCCTGGCCGCGTTGACTAGCCTGTTCGCGCGCAAGCCGAAGTATGGCCAGCTCAGCGGCCGCATCCGGGTAGCCAATGGTCACATGCATGAGAAAGCGGTCGAGCTGGGCTTCGGGCAGCGCGAACGTGCCCTCCTGCTCGATTGGATTCTGGGTCGCCATGACCATAAACAGTTCCGGAAGATGCCAGGTGCTTCGACCCACCGTGATCTGCTGCTCGGCCATCGCTTCGAGCAAGGCCGATTGCACCTTGGCCGGCGCGCGGTTGATCTCGTCGGCCAATACGATATTGTGAAATAAAGGGCCACGCTCGAACTCGAACGCCCCGCTCTGCGGCCGAAACACGTCGGTACCCGTGAGATCGGCGGGCAAAAGATCCGGGGTGAACTGCACCCGATGAAAATCAGCCTCGATCCGAGCGGCCAGCGCCTTCACTGCCGTGGTTTTGGCCAAACCTGGCGCGCCCTCAACCAGTAAATGCCCGTCGGCCAGCAGGGCCACGAGCAGGCAATCGATTAAATGCGGCTGTCCGATGATGCTGCGCTGCAGATCTTGTTGTAGCAGTGAAAACGACTGCTGTAGGCGACTTAGTGAAGGCGTTGCGGCGGTATCCATGATCATTCCGGTTGCTACTGGAGACCCGTCGGCCAGTCGATGGACGATATCGACGCTATGGCAGACGGTGGCTCTCAGACAATGAAGCTCGCCGTAAGTTTAGTCGGCCAACGAAAGTGCAAGTTCGAAGCAAAAAGAAGGCGGCCTAAGCCGCCTCTTCATC
Source organism: uncultured Rhodanobacter sp. (assembly GCA_903827735.1). Classification (GTDB taxonomy): domain Bacteria; phylum Pseudomonadota; class Gammaproteobacteria; order Xanthomonadales; family Rhodanobacteraceae; genus Rhodanobacter. The sequence goes on from CAIKJM010000164.1 coordinate 779, forward strand.
AAGCGTCAGCACAAAGTTTATTGCAGAGTCTCACTGAGGATTCGCGGCGTCACAAAGATCAGCAATTCCGCCTTGGTATTGGTGCGCGAACTCTGCCGAAAAAATGCGCCAAGTATCGGAATATCGCCCAAGCCGGGGACCTTGACGACGGTATCTGAATTGTTGATTTCGTAGATACCGCCGAGAACAACGGTCTGGCCATTATCGACAAGTGCCGACGTATTCACCGAACTTGTATTGATCGTAGGAACTTGACCGCTTCCCGGCACAGTGATGTAACCGGCAAGCGCATCCTTGGTCACATTGATTAGAAGATAAATGCGGTTATCCGCGGTAATCGTCGGCGTTACCTTCAGTTCGAGTACGGCATCCTTGAAAGCAACCGTAGCCGTACCGCTGCCGGCCGCGCTACCCGCAGAGTTCTGATAGGTCACGTAACCAATTTCCTGGCCTTGGCGAATCACAGCCTCTTGCTGGTTTGCGGTAATCACGCGCGGACTTGAAATCACTTCGGTCCGTCCTTCGGTCTGCGCCGCAGAAAGCTCAAGATCAACGGAATAATTGGCACCCAAGATTGCTAGGCCAAAACTACCCGCGGTAGTAGACGATGGCAAATTGAAGTTAAGCCCGCTCGCCGTTCCGTTGCCGTTATCCGTGCCGCCAATTGAGACGACGTTGCCTCCACCGGTACCTGAAGCCAACGCGGTCCCGGCCGCCGTGGAGCTGCCGAACTGGGTATTGTTCTGCTTGCCGCTGATGCCGAACTTCGCACCGAGATCACGTTCGAAATTATCCGTAGCCACGACAAGGCGCGATTCAATAAGCACCTGCTGGACCGGCTTGTCTAGAACAGCAATCAGCTCGCGCAGCTGTTTGATTTTTTCCGGGGTGTCGTTCAGCAAAAGCGTGTTGGTGCGAACGTCAAAAGCCACGCTGCCACGCGTCGAGAGAAAACCGTGCTGCGTGTTGGTGCTGGTACCGCCGCTGGTCGACTGAAGGCTGCCAGTGGTCAAAAGTTTAGCGATATCAGAAGCCTTGCCGTAGCTGATCGGCACGTAATCCGTAATCAGCTCAGCCGTGTCCTGCGCTTTCAGTTTCGCGTCTGCGATGTCCTGCTCGTACTTTGCCAGCTCAGCCTGCGGTGCAATCCAGACCACATTGCCATCCCGCCGCTTGTCCAAACTCTTGGCGCGCAGGATCACGTCCAGGGCCTGATCCCATGGCACGTTGTCCAAGCGCAGAGTGACGCCGCCGGTAACGCTGTCCGAAGCCACCAGATTGAGGCCGGATTCGTCAGCAATCAGCTGGAGCGCCGAGCGTACCGGGATATCCTGGAAATTGAACGTGGCTCGCTTGCCGCTATAAACGGGCAGTTGTTGGCCATCTTTGGTGAGATTGGCGGTTTTATCGTCCGATTTTTTCGCCGATACCTCGACGACGTACTGATCGGGCGTCTGATA
>CAIKJM010000165.1 GCA_903827735.1 uncultured Rhodanobacter sp.
CCAGATGAAGGCCGATCTGGCCATATTGCCCTGACGCGAGCCGCGATCAAGCCGGCGTGCCTTGTGCGCGTCGGCCTGGGCCAATCGACACGACATGAAGCATTGCGTCGACCCATTCGGTCGGCTCCTCACTCATGACTGCGAAGCGCTGCGCTCATGCCTGTCCTTTCCCTTAGCGCCGAGTATCCCGTCATGACCAACCCCACGCTCACCCCGGAACAGCGGAACGACATCAACGCGTACTGGCGTGCGTCCAACTATGTGTCGGTCGGCCAGATATATCTGTACGACAACCCGCTGCTGCGCGAGCCGCTGACGCTGGCGCACGTGAAACCGCTGGTGGTCAGCCACTGGGGCACCACGCCGGGACAAAATTTCATCTACGCGCATCTGAACCGCGTGATCAAGGCAAACGACTTGAACATGCTGTACGTCGCCGGGCCCGGTCACGGCGGCCCGGCGATCGTGGGCAGCGTGTATCTGGAGGGAACCTGGAGCGAGGTGTATCCCGACGTGACGCAGGACGAGGCCGGGCTGAAGAAACTGTTCAAGCAGTTTTCGTTTCCCGGCGGCATTTCCAGCCACGTGGCGCCGACCACGCCCGGCTCGATTCACGAGGGCGGTGAACTCGGTTATTCGCTGAGCCACGCGTTCGGCGCGGTGTTCGACAATCCCGATCTGATCGTCGCCTGCGTGGTCGGCGATGGCGAAGCGGAAACCGGCCCGCTGGCCACGTCGTGGCAGTCGAACAAGCTGCTCGATCCGATCACCGACGGCGCGGTGCTGCCGATTCTGCATCTGAACGGTTACAAGATCAGCAATCCGACCGTGCTGGCGCGCATCGACAAGGACGAGCTGGAGCACTTTTTTCTCGGCTGCGGGTGGACGCCGTACTTCGTCGAAGGCGACGACCCGGACACCATGCACGAGCTGATGGCCAGCACGATGGATCGGGCGATCGAAGAGATCCGCACCATCCAGGCCAGCGCCCGTGCGGAGCACAACACCACGCGTCCGCGCTGGCCGATGATTGTGCTGCGCTCGCCCAAGGGCTGGACCGGTCCGAAGGTCGTCGACGGCCTGCAGATCGAAGGCACGTTCCGTTCTCATCAGGTGCCCATGCTGGTGGACGAGGCGCACCCTGATCACGTGCCGCTGCTGGAAAGCTGGATGAAGAGCTACCGGCCGGAGGAGCTGTTCGACGAGAACGGGCGGCTGATGCCGCATCTGGCCGCGCTGGCGCCAGAGGGCAATCGCCGCATGGGCGCCAATCCGCACGCCAACGGCGGCCTGCTGATGCGCGAGTTGCGCATGCCGGACTTTCGCGAGCAGGCGGTAACGGTGACGTTCCCGGGTGCGGTCGATGCGCAGGACACGATGGTGCTGGGCAAGTTTCTGCGTGACGTAATCGCGCTTAATCGTGAGGCGAACAATTTTCGCCTGTTCGGGCCGGATGAAACGCTGTCGAATATGCTCGGGGCTGTCTTCGAAGCGACCGATCGGCAGTGGGATGCCGATAGACAGATCAACGACGAGTTCCTCGCGCCGAGCGGGCGCGTGCTCGACTCCATGCTCAGCGAGCACCAGTGCGAAGGATGGCTGGAAGGCTATCTGCTGACCGGCCGGCACGGCCTGTTCAACAGCTACGAAGCGTTTATCCGCATCGTCGACTCGATGTTCAGCCAGCACGCCAAGTGGCTCAAGGTGACCAAGGAGCTGCCGTGGCGCCGCCCGATCGCGTCGCTGAATTATCTGCTGGCGTCGCACGTCTGGCAGCAGGACCACAACGGCTTCACGCATCAGGACCCGGGCTTTCTCGATCACGTGATCAACAAGAAGGCGGACATCGTGCGTGCGTATCTGCCGCCCGACGCCAACTGCCTGCTGTCGGTGGTGGATCACTGCCTGCGCAGCCGCAATTGCGTCAACGTCGTCGTGGCCGGAAAGCATCCGATGCCGCAGTGGCTGACCATGGAAGCAGCCGTCGTGCACTGCACCCAGGGCATCGGCATCTGGCAGTGGGCCAGCAACGATCAGGGCAGCGAACCGGACGTGGTGCTGGCCTGCTGCGGCGACACGCCCACGCTGGAGGTGCTCGGTGCGGTGTCGATCCTGCGCGAGCATCTGCCCGAGCTGAAAGTGCGGGTAGTGAACGTGGTCGACCTGATGAAGCTGCAGTCCGCGTCCGAACATCCGCACGGCCTGAGCGACGCCGATTACGACTCGCTGTTCACCCGCGACAAGCACATCATTTTTGCCTTCCACGGCTATCCGTGGCTGGTGCACCGGCTCACCTACCGGCGCGCCAATCGCGAACTTCATGTGCGCGGTTATATCGAGGAGGGCACGATCACCACCGCCTTCGACATGCGCGTGCAGAATGGCTTGGACCGATTCCACCTCGTGCAGGACGTCGTCGATCGCGTGCCGGGGCTAGGCTCTAAGGGCGCGTACCTCCAGCAGCAGATGCGCGACAAGCTGATCGAGCACACCCACTATATCGACGCCCATGGCGAAGACCTGCCGGAAATCCGCCACTGGAAATGGAAGGCCTGAGTTTGAGAAAGCGCCGGTAACGCAGCTTGAAACGGTGCTTACGTTCGGCCGTGAAATCCGGCGCGTTTCAGCCCCTGCCCGATATACGGACATTCGCGCATCAGCGACCAGAGCAGGCCGCTGCGGTGGTTTTCGATCATCAACACGACCGGCCCCTGGCTGATACCGAAATGCCAGGGCGATACCCAGCTGCCGGCGGGGCCGCTTTTTTCGCCATACGTGGGGTTGATCGTCGCCCTGAAACCGTACGGATTGGCGTCATGCAGACGCCGATCATTGACGAAGCATTCGATGGCAGGCAGCACGATTTCCGGAGCGAAGGGCAGGCAGGCCGCCACGGCCGCGGGTGTCAGCGAGCCGTCGTCCGGGCCGTAGGGCACCCCGCGTGCGACGTAGCCAAAGAAGTGCCGTTCGATGCCGTTGATAAGCACGGTTTCCTCGCCCGGTCCTTCGCTTGCGCTGAGGCCCCACGCATTGGCCGAGTAGCCTTTGAAGCCCATCGGGTTGGTCATGGCGTACTGCCGCTGTATGTAGGTGGCGCGGCGACTGTTTTCGAAATAGTCGATGCCTTTTTCGCGCATGAAGGCATCCTGCACGCCGCGAAAATCGATCCAGATATGCGGAAACTGGTGCGTGAACAGCGCGGCCGAATACAGATACTCAATGTCGTAGACGCGTTTCCACTCATAGCCGCGCGTCCACGCCCGGTAGCTGTCCACGGGGACTGGATGGGTGGGCGATCCCAGCGCCAGGATATAGAGCAGCAACGCTTCGTTATAGCCACTCCAGCTCGGCGCCAGAAATCCCGTTTCCGGACGCCAGCCCATATACAGGGTGGCGGCTTGGTCCAGCGCCTTATCCCACTCGACGCGCCGATACATCGCGTCGGCCACTGTGCGGATAGCGGCTTCATCAGGCGCATCATCGGTAAAAAAGTGCGCGCAGGTGAGCATGCCGGCGATCAGCAACGCCGTATCGACAGTCGACAGCTCACAGGCCCACGCGCGCCGACCGGTTTGCATGTCGAGAAAGTGATAATAGAAGCCGCGATAGCCGGTCGCGTCAGGTTCGGGTCCCTGCACGCTGCCGGCGAAGAAGCGCAGCGTTGTCAGCGTACGTTCAATCGCCGCTTCGCGTGTCATGAAGCCGCGCGTCACCGCCACCGGATAGGAGGCGAGCGCAAATCCCACCGCGGCAATGCTGCACGGCCAGTTTGTTGCGTCGCGATCGGCCGGGCCGACCTTGTCGCGAATCAGTCCGTTGACCGGATTGACCTCGATCTCGAAGTAGCGAAAAGCGCGGCGCTGGAGATCATCCATCCGTTCGTCGACGCTTTTCATCGTTGAATGAATTGTGCTGATCACGTCATCCGCTGGATGGTTCACGTTTGTGGATTTTTTGAGGGGCCGATGGATACGCCGTGACGAGCGCCGCATCGGATCCTTGACCGCCCTGATCCACAACCGATCAGAGGCGCCCGGGCATCGTCACCGACTATCGGGGCGAGGCAGGTCTGTTAATAGCCTCGGAAACTACTCAGCCTGTCGCTGCCCTGACCGCGGGCTTCGCCAGTAGCGCGATAGGCGTTTGATACACGGGCGATCTGAGTAATTTCCGATCCTGTCGCAGAGTCTCTCGCCCTCGTAAGGTCAGGGCCCATCCATCCCCAACGAGAGCAGCGACATGCAAACCGATTTCTGGAACAACTGGTACTTTGGCTGGGGCTGGTTTCTTTGGTTCGGCATCATCTTTTTGCTGTTTTCCAGCATGGGCAATTGGGGCTATACCTATTCGGCGCATCGCAAGTCCGGTTTGCTCGGCCAGAAAGGCGCGCTGGATTTTCTCAACGAGCGCTATGCCCGCGGCGAAATCACCCGTGATGAATTCAGCCGCATGAAAGTCGAGATCGCCAGAGCCGCCTGAAGGCAGAGCGCGCGCAACTTTCAGCGTGCGCTCCGATTAACGATAGATTTTCGATGCGCGGTTTGAACCTTCTATGTTCCGAGTCTCTAAGTAATTTCCGACGCTATCGTCGCTGAAACTTAGCGCCTATCGTCGCTCCATCGATTAGCTGATCTGCGGCATTCGCAGATACCACGACTGGAAGCCTTGCCATGAAAACCGATACGCAGCTCAAATACGACATCCTCTCCGAGCTGGAGTGGGAGCCCTCGCTCAACGCCAGCCAGATCGGTGTCGAGGTCAAGGACGGCGTGGTGACGCTGGCCGGTCACGTCGACAGTTATGGCGAGAAATGGCATGCGGAAAGAGCGGTCGAGCGCGTTGCCGGCGTGCGTGCGCTGGCGGTGGAAATCGCCGTGCAGCTGCCTGGCTCGAGCGTGCGCTCGGATACCGAGATTGCGCATGTCGCCGAAAGCGCGCTGAAGTGGCAGACGTTTCTACCGGAGGGAGCGATCCAGCTGATGGTGGAGAGCGGCTGGATCACGCTGTCCGGTCACGTGGATTGGGAATACCAGCGCCAGGCCGCCAATACGGCCGTGCGTCATCTGCTCGGCGTCAAGGGCGTGAACGATGAGATCGTGATCAAGCCCAAACTCTCGGCGAACAACGTCAAGGCCAATATCGAATCGGCGCTGGAGCGACGCGCGATTTCGAACGGCCAGAAAATCACCGTCGTCCTCGACGGAGGCGACGTCACGCTGACCGGTAGCGTCAACAGCTGGAGCGAGCGCGAACAGGCCTGGAACTCCGCCTGGGGTACCGCTGGCGTCGAAAAAGTAGTGAACAACATCACCGTCGTTTAAAGCACGTAAGCAGCCTGGGACGGTGATGCACACCGGGCTGCTTTTTTTCTTTGCCTGTATGAAAAAGGATGCGCTGGCGTTAGCGCAGAAGCATAAGCGAGCTTGTCTCGACTCGACGTGCAGGCAAGTCAATCTTCCTGACGTCAGACCTTTTGTTCCACGCTCAAAATATAGTGGCGCGCTACGCATCTAGGTAGTTTCCGACGCTACCGCAATGCACCGCGCGGGCCTATCGTCACTCCATCGACCGACCTACAGCGCAGCGGCGCCTTGCCGCCGAAATTTTCGCGCTGTCATCGCACTCCGCATGCCGCAATGACTCAGGCGTACTCCCATGAAAGTTTCCGTGACGTTGATGAAAGCGCTCGTTTACAAAGGCCCCGGCAAGAAGGCGCTGGAAGATCACCCCAAGCCGACGATCACCGCGCCCACCGATGCCATCGTCAAGATCAGCAAGACCACGATCTGCGGCACCGATCTGCATATCCTCAAGGGCGATGTAGCGACCTGCAAGCCGGGGCGCGTTCTCGGACACGAAGGCGTGGGCGTTATCGCCGAGATCGGCGCGGCGGTCACTGCGTTCAAGGTGGGCGACCACGTGCTGATTTCCTGCATCACCGCGTGCGGCAAGTGCGTGTACTGCCGCAAGCTGATGTACTCGCATTGCACCACGGGCGGCTGGATTCTCGGTAATTCGATCGACGGCACGCAGGCGGAGTTCGTGCGCATTCCCTACGCGGAAACCAGCCTGTATCCGATCCCCCAGGGCGCCGATGAAGAGGCCTTGGTGATGCTCAGCGACATTCTGCCGACCGGCTTCGAATGTGGCGTGCTCAACGGCCAGGTGAAACCCGGCAGCGTCGTTGCCATCGTGGGCGCAGGCCCGATCGAGATCG
>CAIKJM010000166.1 GCA_903827735.1 uncultured Rhodanobacter sp.
CAGCGCAGCCTTTATGATCGAAGCATGGATCGGTCGATGCGTTCGGCCGGCAGGAGTCAAGTATGAAACCCGTGGTGGCCGCTGCCCGACAGGGCATCATCTCGCTGAAAATTAAAGATGCGCCCTCGCTCTACAACGCTTACATGCCGTTTCTTAAAAATGGCGGCCTGTTCGCACCGACAGCGCAGCACTACGCCCTGGGCGATGAGGTCGTTTTGCTGGTGACGCTGGCCGAGGAAACCGAGCGGCTGTCGGTGGTCGGCAAAGTGGTATGGATCAGTCCGCTAGGTGCACAGGGAAATCGTACTGCTGGTATTGGCGTGCACTTCAATGAATCCGGCGACGCCGAGGCGGCGCGCAGCCGTATCGAGAATATTCTCGCCGGTACGCTGACCTCGGATCGCGCGACGCACACGATGTAACCGCGCCGTCAAGATCGCCCTGTCGACCTGCGGTCAATCGGCACGTTACGCTCATTAGTGCTTGTCGTAGTACCCGTACGCGCTGGTACAATAACCAGGTTCGCGATCCCCTTCTTCGCGAAACGTCAGGTGCTTCGAGCCCCGTTCCGGCAAGTGGCCAAGCAGCGTGAGTCGGTGCTGGCCTGACGAACCCAATGTCGCCAGACCGTTCCCCCACGGTCACTGATGCGCCGCCCGGCGCGGAGGTTGTAGCAACGTGATTGCCGAATACTGGCCCGTTCTGTTGTTTATCGCCGTGGCGATCGGTCTGGGCCTGGCGCTTCTAGCCATTGGCCTGCTGGCCGGTCCGAGCCGTCCCGGTGCGGAAAAGCTGGCGCCGTACGAGTGCGGCTTCGAGGCGTTCGAAGACGCCCGCATGCAGTTCGACGTGCGCTATTACCTGCTGGCCATTCTCTTCATCATTTTCGATCTGGAAATTGCTTTCCTTTTTCCGTGGGCGGTGGTGTTCCAGAAGATCGGCGCCGTGGCGCTGATCGAGATGGCGCTGTTCCTGCTGCTGCTGGTGATCGGTTTCGCTTACGTCTGGAAGAAAGGGGCACTGGAATGGGAATGAGCAATTCCATCAGCCGGGTGATGCATAACCCGGAGCCGCTGAATCTGGTCGACGATATTCTTCGGCCGGCCGGTGACAATCCGATCGTCCAGCGTGGCTTCGCCACCACCAGCGTCGACGCGCTGATGAACTGGGCGCGCACCGGTTCGATGTGGCCGATGACCTTCGGCCTGGCCTGCTGCGCAGTAGAGATGATGCACGCCGGTGCGGCGCGTCTGGATCTGGATCGCTACGGCGTGATCTTCCGCCCCAGCCCGCGCCAGTCCGACGTGATGATTGTGGCCGGTACCCTGGTCAACAAGATGGCCCCCGCGCTGCGCAAGGTCTACGACCAGATGCCGGAGCCGAAGTGGGTGATCTCGATGGGCAGCTGCGCCAACGGCGGCGGCTACTACCACTACTCGTACTCGGTGGTGCGCGGCTGCGATCGCATCGTGCCGGTTGACATCTACGTGCCGGGCTGCCCGCCGACGGCCGAAGCGTTGATCCACGGCATTCTGCAGCTGCAGAAAAAAATTCGTCGCACCAGCACCATCGCGCGTTCGTAAGAGGTTCTTCATGTCCGACCCACATTCGAACGCGCTGGCCGACCGTCTCGCCGCGCGATTCGGCGAAACGCTGACCATCAGCACGGTCCGCAACGAAACCACCGCCGAACTGTCCGCCGCCGATCTGATCGCCGTGGCTACCGCTTTACGCGATGAATCGGCGTTCCAGTTCAGCGAGCTGGTTGATCTTTGCGGTATCGATTATCTCGGCTATAGCCAGGTCGAGTGGGATACCGAGTCCATTTCCAGCACCGGCTTTTCGCGCGGCGTGGAAGGCCAGGCGATGGGCCGTTTCGACTGGGCCAGCCGGCCGCGCAGCGAAGACAAGCCGCGTCGCTTCGCCGTGGTGGTGCACCTGCTGTCGATCGCGCACAACTGCCGCCTGCGCCTGCGCGTGTTCTGCGATGACGACACGCTGCCGGTGGTGCCGTCGCTGACGCTGATCTGGCCGGGCGTGAACTGGTTCGAGCGCGAGGCGTTCGACTTGTACGGCATTATTTTCGACGGTCACCCGGACCTGCGCCGCATCCTCACCGACTACGGTTTTGTGGGGCACCCGTTCCGCAAGGATTTCCCACTGATCGGCAACGTCGAAGTGCGCTACGACCCCGAGCAGAAGCGCGTGATCTACGAGCCGGTGTCGATCGAGCCGCGCGTGCTGGTTCCGCGCACCATCCGCAACGACGCCGACCTGATGCAGGCCGAAGCCGAAGCCGCCGACGACTGGCAGAGGAACTGATCGTGCAAGAGATTCGCAACTACACGATGAACTTCGGCCCGCAGCATCCTGCGGCGCACGGCGTGCTGCGTCTGATCATGGAAATGGACGGCGAGACCATCGTTCGCGCCGATCCGCATATCGGCCTGCTGCATCGTGGCACCGAGAAGCTGGCTGAGTCCAAGCCGTTCAATCAGTCCATCGGCTACATGGATCGGCTCGATTACGTGTCGATGATGTGTAACGAGCACGCCTACGTGCGCGCCATCGAAACCCTGCTGGGTATCGAGGCGCCCGAGCGCGCGCAGTACATCCGCACCATGTTCGACGAGATCACGCGCATCCTCAACCACCTGATGTGGGTGGGCTCGAACGCGCTCGATCTGGGCGCCATGGCGGTGTTTTTGTACGCCTTCCGCGAGCGCGAAGAGCTGATGGACTGCTACGAGGCGGTTTCCGGCGCGCGCATGCACGCGACGTATTACCGGCCCGGCGGCGTGTATCGCGATCTGCCGGCGCAGATGCCGCAGTACCGCGAGTCGCCTTGGCACAAGGGTAACGACCTCAAGCGCATCAACAGCTGGCGCGAAGGTTCGATGCTCGACTACCTCGAAGCGTTCACCAACGATTTCCCGAGCAAGGTCGACGAGTACGAAGAGCTGCTCACCGGCAACCGCATCTGGAAACAGCGCACCGTTGGTATCGGCGTGATCAGCCCGGAGCTGGCCCAGCAGTGGGGCATGACCGGCGCGATGCTGCGCGGCTCGGGCGTGGAATGGGATCTGCGCAAAAAGCAGCCTTACGCAAAATACGCCGACGTCGATTTCGACATCCCGGTGGGCGTCAACGGCGACTGCTACGACCGCTACCTGGTGCGCGTGGAAGAAATGCGCCAGTCCAACCGCATCATCCAGCAGTGCGTGCAGTGGCTGAAGGCGAATCCGGGTCCGGTGATGGTGAAAAACTTCAAGGTCGCGCCGCCCACGCGCTTCGAGATGAAGGAGGACATGGAAGCCATGATCCATCACTTCAAACTGTTCACCGAAGGCTACTGCGTGCCGGCCGGCGAAACCTACTGCGCCGTGGAAGCGCCCAAGGGAGAATTCGGCTGCTATCTGGTGTCCGATGGCGCCAACAAGCCGTTCCGCGTACATCTGCGTGCACCGGGTTTTGCTCATCTCTCGTCCATGGACACCATCGTGCGCGGCCACATGCTCGCCGACGTGGTGGCCATGATTGGTACGTACGATCTCGTGTTCGGCGAAGTCGACCGCTGAGTCCGAAGGAAAGCATCTATGAAAGTCACCGGACATTTTGACCAGG
>CAIKJM010000167.1 GCA_903827735.1 uncultured Rhodanobacter sp.
AAATTGGCGAGTCGCTGGCCATGTTTGATGCAGCCTCTGCACCGAAGGAGCTCTGGATCGTTCATGGCGCAAGACATGTCGACTTTTACCGCTTCAGCGGAAGCACCTATCAAATCCGAGTTTTGGGTTTCTTCAATAAATGGTTGCGCGGGCCTTCATTGCAGTGAATTGACGTATTGACTCAAAGGCAGCCCATGCCTTGCAAGGTGTCGCTAACAGCGCGATCAAGGTCGGTATGCGGTTCTGCGCCCAGAAACGCGACCAACTTGCGATTGTCCAGTTGCAGCGGTTGACGCCACAGGTAGCGCATTTCGCGGACTTCGCGAAACATCGTGACGAAGGGCGATGCCAGCGTGACGAACCACCACGGAAACGACCGCAGGGGCAGTTTCGGATGGGCGGCTGCTTTCCGAATAGCCGGCATCAAGGTGTTTCCGTCGACCCAGTGGCCGCCAAAATGAAATCGCTCGAAGGCGGCTAGATCGCTTTCGCGTTCCAGCAGCAGCGCAATGGTCTTGCCGACGTCCGGCAGATAGGCCCAGGCATGCGGCAGATCGCGCTTTCCCGGGTAGCTCACGCTGCTCGGCTTTTTTCCTGGTTTCAACATGGCGTTGAACCAGTTGTTGCCGGCGCGCGGGCCGAAGAAATCACCGCAGCGAAGTATCAGCGCGCGCACGCCGTGAGTCGCGGCCGCTTCGAGGCGCTTTTCCATCTGCACGCGGATCCCACCTTTACGTGTAAGCGGATGCTGCGGCGAGCTTTCGCTTAAAAGCGGCAGCGCGTCTGGTCCGAAGTTGTAGACCGCGCCGGGTAACACGATGCGCGCTTTGTTTTCCCGAGCGGCGGCGATGGTGTTGTCGAGCATGGGGAGCACGACGGTGTCCCAGTTTCGATAGCCGGGCGGATTAACGGCGTGCACGATAACGCCAACGCCGCGCGCGGCTTTCGCCACGTCATGCGCGCTCATGGCGTCGCCCTCATGCCATTCGATACCGGCTGCAAGATCGGTTCGCGTGGTGTCGCGTACCAATCCACGAACCGTCCAGCCGTGCTGCAAAAGTGCGCTAGCGATTTCGCTGCCGGATCCACCGGTGGCGCCGAGCACCAGAGCGATGCGTTCTACTTTCATGATCTTCTCCCGTGGAATGTGGGATCAGAATGAGCGCTGCGCGTCTAAATGAAAATTGCCTAAAAGCGAACTTCTGCTATACATAAATGCATGGCTAAAAAAGAACCGGGTTGGGAGCTGTACCGTTCGTTTCTCGCAGTGATTCGCGAAGGAAGCCTGTCAGCCGCGGCGCGCAGCCTGGGCATGACTCAGCCAAGCCTGGGGCGGCACATCCGCCAGCTGGAGTCCGATCTGGGTGTCGTGCTGTTTACGCGTTCGCCACAAGGCCTTATCCCTACTGACCTTGGCGATGAGCTCGCGACACACGCCCAAGCAATGTACGCGACCTCCGCGGCTTTGCGTCGGGCCGCCTCCGGCAGCAATAGCGAAGTGCGCGGCGTGGTCCGCGTGACCTGCAGTGAAGTGATCGGCGCCGAGGTGCTGCCACCGATACTCACGGATTTGCGGCAACGGCATCCGGACATCGTGATCGAGCTGTCGCTGTCGAACCGCAGCGAGGATCTGTTGCGCAAGGATGCGGATATCGCGGTGCGCATGGTCCGGCCGATGCAGAGAGCGCTGGTGGCGCGTCACGTCGGTGTGATTCCACTGGGGCTCTACGCGCACCGCCGCTATCTGAAAAGCAACGGCACGCCGCTGGTGCTGGAAGACCTGCATCAGCATGCGGTTATCGGCTATGACCATGAAACGCCGGCGCTGCGCGCCATCCGCGACAAGCTTCCGTTTGGTCGTGAGGATTTTTCGCTGCGCACGGATAGCGATCTGGCGCAGCTGGCGGCGATTCGCGCCGGCTACGGCATTGGTGGCTGCCAGTGTGCTTTGGCGGAACGCGATAAGAACCTGGTGCGCGTGTTGCCTCACGCGTTCGCGCCCAGCCTGGATACCTGGCTGGTGATGCACGAAGATCTGAAGGCCAGCCGCCGTACGCGTGTCGTGTTCGACCATCTCGCGGCGGCGCTGGTGGGCTATATCGATGGCGCGGCGTAGCGCAACGGCAGCGGTAAACCGCCGCATGGGTTAGACGTGGCAGTGGCATTGTTGTCATGCTCATGGTCTCTGCCACCCGAACTGGACTACTCCATGCAATACCGCCGCCTCGGTTCCACCGGCCTGCAACTTTCCGCGCTGTCGTTCGGCGCATGGGTCACGTTTGGTAAGCAGGTCGGGCGGTCGCAGGCGCGCGAACTGCTGGCGCTGGTGCACGATCGCGGCGTCAATTTTTTCGACAATGCCGAGACGTACAACAAAGGTGTGGCCGAGGAGTTGATGGGCGACGTGCTGGCCGATCTGCGCTTTGCGCGCGACAGCTACTGCGTGTCGAGCAAGGTATTTTTTGGCGCAGTGGCCGATCCGCGGCCGACCCAGCGCGGACTGTCGCGCAAGCATGTGATGGAAGCCTGTCATCAGGCGTTGCAGCGGCTGCGCGTGGATTATCTGGATCTGTATTTTTGTCATCGGCCTGATCCGGATACGCCGATTGCGGAAACGGTGGCGGCGATGGATACGCTGATTCGCCAGGGCAAGGTGCTTTACTGGGGCACCAGCGAGTGGCCGGCCGACGCGATTCACGAGGCGCATCGTGTCGCTCGCGAAAATCATTTCTACGCGCCGGTGGTCGAGCAGCCCGAGTACAACCTGTTGCATCGCGAGCGCGTCGAAACCGAATACGCGCCGCTATACGAGGCTTACGGCATGGGCACCACGATCTGGTCGCCGCTGTCGTCTGGCCTACTGTCTGGCAAGTACAACGACGGCGTGCCGGCCGATTCGCGCGTCAATCAACCGGGCTACGAATGGCTGCGCGACAGCGTGCTGGGCAACGGAAGTGAGCGCATCGACAAGGTGCGTGCGTTGAAGCCGATTGCCGATGAGCTCGGCGCCAGCCTGGCGCAGCTGGCGATTGCCTGGTGCCTGCTCAATCCGCACGTGTCCACAGTGATGCTGGGCGCAAGCAAGACCGAACAGCTGGAGCAGAATCTCGGTGCGCTCGATGTGCTGCCGAAGATCGACGAGGCGATCCAGCAGCGGATAGAGAAGGCCGTCGCCTAGATCGGCACGCCATAGCCGGAATGAATCGCACCGATAGACGGCAGTTGACACTTAAATGAGAATCATTATCATCAATGACGTCACTGACCTTCTGCGGAGCGTGCCATGTCGATTTCTACCCAGTCTCATCCCGCCGCGCACGCGGCCAGCCCGCGATCGCTGCAGCTGGTGAACACGCGGCATGCAGTAGCGGATAACGCTGCGATTCCCCGCATCTCCAGCCAGATGCTGCTGGATGGCGGGCGCGAGCTGGTCATCCAGCATCAGGGCGGGGAATACCACCTGCGTCTGACGCGCAACGACAAACTGATCCTCACCAAGTAATTCGCCTCGAACGTCGCCGGCGGTCTTGCCGCACGCCGCAGTATCCCAGGGCCCTTGCCAGATCGTCCGCAGCCGCGGGCTCCAGCCGGCCATCAGCGCGTGCCTGTCACGGCACGCCATCACCGCTGGAGGTGACATGTACGACTGGCTCGATACCTTCCTTTGCACCCCGCGCGCGCGGTTCGTCGAACCTAGCGAGCGGTCGGTGCAGATCACCGCCTCGGCGCTGGCGCAGTGGCTGCCGCTGCTTGGCAGCGTGCTCTACGTGCCGTCCCGCGCCGAGGTTGATGCATCGGCGCGATGGCCGGGCGGGCTGCTCAGCGAAAGTCCGCTGCTGATGCCGCTGCTGCGCGCGCGCTATCTGCGCGTGCTGGGCATTGTTAGCGTCGACGGTCCTCGCGAGTGGATCGAATGTCTAGACGCGCGCGGCGAGATTTTGGCCCAGCTGCATTTACTGCCCGATACCGACTATCTGGTCTGGGACAGTCTGCCGGACGAAAGCCGGATAATCGCAGGCAGGCCCGGACACGGCAGGTCGCGCATGTTCCGCGGCGCCGCTGCGCACCTCATGCGCTTTCGCTGCCAGCCGCTTGCCAACATGCTTTGCTTGGGCGAAGCCTCGTCACCGCGCATTTCTCCCTTGGGTCGCGTGGTCGCACAGGCCATTGCCGGCTCGCAGCCGCTGCTGATGCAGGGCATGCCGATGCTGCCGTAAGTTAGAAAAGTCGCCGACCGCGGCGCGCTGATCTGTTCGCCATTGCTACGCCGGAGTGTCCGGCGCGTTGATACGTGGTGTCCGCGGACACCTTTTTCGCCGCGTTCAACGGCTGCGAAGCCCTGTCCAGCCTCACTTTCCGTCTTGGCATGTGGATTGCAAAACCCCGTATAGGACCGCCCGGTGCGCGGTCAGGGATGCATCACATGATTCGCGACACTTCCGCGCAAGACCGTATCGTCGAGGTCAAACCCAACCGCAAGCGTCGACTGATGCTGATCGGTGGTGGTGTGGTCGTGCTGGGCCTGCTGGTATGGCTGGTGCCCGGCATTGGCCGCCTGTTTTCCGCGTCGTCATCGGTCAGCGCTTCGCGCCTATCGTTCGCGACGGTCGAGCGCGGCCCATTCGTCAACGACATCGCCGCCGAAGGCAAGGTCGTCGCAGCGGTCAGCCCTACGCTGTACGCCACTTATGGCGGCGCAGTCACCCTGCAGGTGCACGCCGGCGACACGGTGAAGAAAGACCAGGTGCTGGCCACCATCGACAGCCCGGAGCTGCGCAACAAGCTGGCGCAGGAGCAATCCAAGGCCGATGCCATGCAGGTCGATTACCTCCAGTCGCAGGTGGACGCGCGTACTAAGCGCAGCGATCTGCAGAAGGCGTTCGACAACGCGCAGATCGACGAAAAAAGCGCCGAGACCAATCTGGCACGCGAACAGAAAGCGTTCGCCGCCGGTGCGGCCACCGGCGTCGAGGTCGATCAGTCCAAGGACGCACTCGAAAAGGCGCGCATCGTGCTGGCGCATGCCAAGTCCGATCTGGGCATGAACAACGACAGTCTGAAGTTCAACATCGAGTCGAAGAAGCTCACCCACGACAACCAGATGCTGGTCGTGCAGGACCTGCAGCGCCAGGTCGACAACCTCAACGTCAAGTCGCCAGTGGATGGCCAGGTCGGCCAGCTGTTTATCGCCGAGCGCGCCACGGTCGCCAAGGATGCGCAGCTGCTCAGCGTCATCGACCTCTCTGCGCTGCAGGTGGAAATGCAGGTGCCGGAAAGTTTTGCACGTGACCTAGGCATCGGCATGGGCGGAGAGATCAGCGGCAACGGTAACGTGTGGAAGGGTTTGGTCAGTGCCATCTCTCCCGAAGTGGTGAACGGCGAAGTCGCCGCACGCCTGCGCTTCGATGGCCCCACGCCCAAGCAGCTGCGTCAGAACCAGCGCCTGTCGGTGCGTGTATTGCTCGACAAACGCGACAACGTACTCACCGTGCAGCGCGGCTCGTTCGTCGACGAATCCGGCGGCAGCTATGCCTACGTGGTGCGCGACGGCATTGCCACCAAAACGCCAATCCGCGTCGGCACCAGCAGCATCGACAAGGTCGAGATTCTGGGCGGCCTGAAAGAGGGCGACCGCATCGTGATCTCCGGTACCGACAACTTCAAGAACGCGGCGAAGGTTGCGATCAGTAGCTAGTGCGTTCATCCGCGAACGCGGAAATCAAAAGCGGTCGTCCACGCCCGCATTCATGAATCTAACTCAATACACCACCGAGGAAACGCACCATGCTGAAGATGAGCCACCTGTCCAAGGTCTACCGCACCGAAGTGGTCGAGACCTACGCGCTGCGCGATTTCAATATCGACGTGAAAGAGGGCGAGTTCGTCGCCGTGACCGGTCCGTCCGGCTCCGGCAAGACGACATTCCTTACCATTGCCGGTTTGCTGGAAACCTTCACCGGTGGTGAGTACCACCTCGACGGTATCGAGGTGAGCAATCTCAACGACAACGCACGTTCGAAAATTCGCAACGAGAAGATCGGCTTCATCTTTCAGGCGTTTAACCTGATTCCCGACCTCAACGTGTTCGACAACATCGAAGTGCCGCTGCGCTATCGCGGCATGAAAGCGGCCGAGCGCAAGCAGCGCATCATGGAATCGCTCGAGCGTGTCGGTCTGGCTTCGCGCGCCAAGCACTATCCGGCCGAACTTTCCGGTGGTCAGCAGCAGCGCGTTGCCATTGCCCGCGCACTGGCGGGCTCGCCGCGACTGCTGCTCGCCGATGAACCGACCGGTAACCTCGATACCCAGATGGCCCGCAGCGTGCTCGAGCTGCTCGAAGACATTCACCGTGACGGCGCCACCATCGTCATGGTGACCCATGATCCCGAGCTGGCTGCCCGCGCCCAGCGCAACGTGCACGTCATCGACGGCCAGGTGGTCGACCTGTCGGAAGACCCGCGCTTCCACCACGCCGTCACCGCAGCGCAGGGCGGCGCTCGCACCGACTGATCGTTCAGCGAAAGCGATATAGCCGTCTATCTCTCCATTCTTAGAGAAAAATCTCCATGCGTCTGAAGTTGTTGCCCGTGCTGCTCCTGCTGGCCATTGCACCCTTGTCCGGTCACGGCGAGGATTTGATGGAGGCCTACCAGCAGGCCATTGCCAACGATCCCGTGCTCGCCACGGCCGACGCGACGCGGCTTGCCGTCGCTGAGGGCGTGCCGCAGGCGCGCTCGGCGCTGCTGCCGCAGCTCTCGGCCGGGTTGAGTTTCGATCAAAGCCATGGCGGCACCGATGGGTCCAACATCGTCAATGGCATCTCGGTGCCCAGCAGCGCGGTCGGCCACACCCGTTATCGCGATCTCAATGGTTCGCTCAGCCAGACCATCGTCAATCTGTCGGATATCGCCACGCTGAGCGCTGCCCACTCCACCAGTGACGCGCAGGAAGAGGTTTACCGCGCCGCCCTGCAAGACCTCTATGTACGTGTTGCCAATGCCTACTTCAACGTACTGATCGCGCAGGATGAGGTGGACCTCAATCAAGCCTATGAGGACGGTTTCAAGCAGGAGTTCGAGCAGACCAATCAGCGTCTGAAGGTCGGCCTGGAAAATTCCGCGAACGCGACTCAGGCACAAGCCTTTTACCTTTCCATCAAGTCGGAACGGATCTCCGCACAGGACAACTTGAAGGATGCTTTGCGCGGTCTTGAGCAGATCACGGGGAGACCGACCGGCGTATTGAAGAAACTGCGCGAGAACATCCCCTTGCAGGCACCGACGCCCAACGATGCCAAGGCCTGGGTCGATGCAGCCATGCAAACCAATCCAGCCATTCTCTCTGCTCGCTATACGGTTAGCGCCGATGAGCACAGGATTTCAGCGGCGCGCGCGGGGCACCTGCCGACGTTGAGCGCCAACGTGTACCGCGACAAATTCGGCAGCTGGGCCAATGCCACGCCCATGGCGGGCGATTCCCGATACGGACCGGCGACTACGACGGTGGGGCTCACGCTCACCGTGCCGATCTTCAGTGGCGGCCTCACGCAATCACAAGTGCGTCAGGCGATCCATCAGCGCGATGCGGATGAAGGCAATCTCGAGACCCAGCGACGTCAGGCTGCGCGCGACGCGAACAACTATTTCAATCTGGTGGTGGATGGTATCGACCAAGTCGAAACCACCCGCACCGCGGTGCAGGTCGCGGAAAAGTCACTGGGATCCATGCGTGCAGGCTATTCGATCGGCACCATGAGTCTGCCTAACGTCGTCAATGCGATCCAGATTCTGGCCCAAGCGCAGGGTCAATACACCGTGGAACGCCACCAGTTCATCCTCAACAAACTGTCATTGAAGCAGGCTGCCGGCACCATCGATGTGCACGATCTCGAAGACGTCAACCGGCTGCTGCAGTGACTATTGCCATTCGTCCAGCAACGAGGACACGTGTATCCGTGAATTCGAGCGGAGGGCATAGCGATGTTCGCCTATTACCTTGAACTCGGCCTGCGCAGCCTGCGACGCAGTCCGGCGCTCACGGCGTTGATGGTGATGGCGATCGGCTTCGGCGTGGCGGCTTCGATGACGACCTATGCGGTGTTTCGCGCCGTGTCGGGTAATCCTATACCGGACAAGTCCGGGCAACTTTATGTGCCGCAGGTCGATAGCTGGGGGCCGCAGCAAAACCTCAAGGGCGAGCCGGCCGATGCGCTGACTTACACCGATGCGACAGCGCTGATGCAGGCGCATAAGGCGCGACGGCAGACCTTGTTGTATCGCATGGGCATGTCGGTATTGCCCCAGGGCACGAGCAGTTTGCCTATCGCCGCAAACGGCTATGCGGTGTATGCCGATTTTTTCACGATGTTCGAGGTTCCCTTTCTTTACGGCAGCGCCTGGAGCGCGCAAGACGATCAAGGTCGTGCTGCCGATGTCGTATTGAGCGACACGTTCAATCAGAAGCTGTTTGGCGGGGCCGATAGCACGGGCCGCGAGATTGTCTTGAATGGGCGCCAGCATCGCATTGTCGGCGTAACGGCGCATTGGGATCCCAAGCCGCGCTTCTTCGACTTGTTCAATCGCAGTCCGTTTCAGGACGCATCAGATTTCTATATACCGTTCACGCGCGCTTTGGACCTGAATGTGCCGTCGGGCGGCAACAGCTGCCGCGGGCATCTGAGCTTCTCGGGCTGGGATGACTGGCTGCGCAGCAACTGTGTGTGGATCACCCTGTGGACCGAGCTGGACAGTGCGGCCGACGTGGCGAGCTATCGCCAGTTTCTCGAAGGCTATGCGGCGGAGCAGCAGCGTTCTGGTCGCTTCGCCTGGGCACCGAACGTGCGCTTGCGTAACGTCGCCCAGTGGCTGACTCACGAAAAGGTGGTGCCGGCCGATGCGCGTATCTCGCTGCTGGTTGCACTGAGTTTCTTCGTGATCTGCCTGGTGAATACGGTGGGTCTGCTGCTGGCCAAGTTCATGCGCCGTGCCGGTGAGATTGGCGTGCGCCGTGCCCTCGGTGCTTCACGGCGGGACATCTATACGCAATATCTAATCGAGGCAGCCTCTGTTGGCCTGGCTGGCGGCATGTTGGGACTGGTACTCACGGTAGTGGGGATTTCCGGCGTTGGCCTGCTGTTTCAGCCGCAGATCGCGCGGCTGGCTCATCTGGACCTCTCGCTGGTGGGGTTGACCCTGCTGGTTGCCATAGTCGCCACGATGGCGGCGGCGTTCTTTCCCGCCTGGCGCGCAGCGAACGTGCAGCCAGCCTGGCAGCTGAAGTCGAATTGAGGCGAACGTCGATGCAGATCAAGCCCATTCTCAGCGCTTTACGCCAGCACAAGGCCGGTACGGTACTGATCGCGCTGCAAATCGCATTGACGCTGGCGATCGTTTGCAACGCGCTCTTTATCATTCAGCAGCGTTTGGAACATATTGCCGAGCCCAGCGGCGTCGACGAAGCGAACCTCCTGGTGATTGCCAATCAGTGGGCAGGCAACCTGTCGCCGTCACAGATCGATGCGCAGACCAGGGCGGATCTAATCGCATTACGCCAACTGCCTTGCGTCAGTGATGCCTCGCCCGGCAGCGGCTATCCGTTGAGCGGCGGCGGCTGGGACAACTTCGTCATGCTGACGCCCGACCAGCAGCAGCCATCCGCCGATTCAGACGTCTACCTGGGCGACGAACACATGCTCGCTACGCTTGGCCTGAGGCTGGTTGAGGGGCGCAATTTTCACGCCGACGAGGTCGTCACGATGGGCTCGCGTCAGATAGTCATTCCGTCCGTCGTGATCGTGAGCAAGGCGCTGGCCGATCGGCTATTTCCGGACGGCTCGGCGTTAGGTAAACCGATTTACGCGATGAGCAGTACGCCGAGCATCATC
>CAIKJM010000168.1 GCA_903827735.1 uncultured Rhodanobacter sp.
CGATGAGATGAATCTCGCGCGCGTCGACTAGCGGGGTAATCAGCGGTTTGCCGTCGTCAGTCATGCCATCACCAGGGTGGTAGCCGGTTCAGTTGATGCGCTTGGCGATCGATAAAGGTCTGCGCCGGGTCGATGCCCTTGCTCTTCAGCGCGTGACTGCGCACCGCAGCCTCCACCAGCACGGCGAGGTTGCGTCCCGGCGCCACCGGGATGGTGATCATCGGCACCGCCACGTCGAAAATTTCGCGATGGCCGATGTCGCCGGTGAGCCGGGTCAGCGCGTCGGTATCCTCGCCGTCGCGCAGTGGCTTGAGGTGGATCACCAGACGTAGGTACTTGGACGGCTTGACCGACATGTGGCCGAACATCTCGCGGATATTGAGCACGCCCAGGCCGCGCACTTCGAGCAGATCCTGCAGCAGCTCGGGGCAGGTGCCGTCGATCACGTCCGGCGCGATCAGGGTGAACTCGGTGGCGTCATCGGCGACCAAGCGATGGCCGCGGCTGATCAGCTCCAGCGCGAGCTCGCTCTTGCCCGAGCCGGCTTCGCCTGTGATCAGCACGCCGATCGAAAACACTTCCAGAAACACGCCGTGCAGCGTGGTTTTGGCGGCCAGCAGGCGAGCCAGGTGATATTGCAGATAGGTCAGCAGCTCGTGCCCGCGCTTGGGGCTGATCCACAGCGGGGTATTGGTTTCTTCGGCGACTTCGCGCAGGTCCGACGGAATCGCCTGATCCTTGCTAATGATCAGCGCCACCGGCTGGTATGCGGCGACTTTGTGGATCACTTCCCAGCGCTGGCGCGAATCCAGCCCGTCGAGAAAATTCAGCTCTTCGGTGCCGACGATCTGGATCTTGTTCGGGTAGATGACGTTGAGATAGCCGATCAACGACGGCCGGCGCGACTGCGCCGCGCCTGGATCGAGCGCACGCGCCTCACCCCGCATGCCGGAAATCCAGCGCAAGCCCATGCGTTCGTGAACGCCATCGTAAAGTTGTCGCGCGCTGATTCGATCCAAGGCCGGTCCTTCGCGCCGCGATGACAGCCCGGTGGGCCGGCGCGGCAGCGTGACCATTGTGCCAGTTTGGACGTGGTGGCGCTCAGGCTGCGGCCTTTCAGCCTGTGCCTTGCAAATGAATCGGCCCGCCGTGCCACCGATCCTAAATCGATGGCGGAGCGGGCCGTAGCGTGGGGTTTACACCGCCAGGCGGACTTCGCGCGCCTCGCGCTGGTGTTTGTCGCAGACTTTTTCTCGATGCTTGCGCAGCTGGCAAAGCAGCTTGTCGAACATCACATCGATGGAGACGTACATATCGGTTTCAGCGGCTTCGGCGTGCAGGGTAGCGCCGGTGGTGGCCAGGGTGCCTTCAACAAACTGCTGCAGCTTGTCGACGGAGATGACGACGGAGAGGCTGATCAGCCGGTTGTCCAGTCGCGTGAGTTTGTCGAGCTTCGCAGTAACGTGGTCCCGTAAGGCCTGAGTGACTTCAATATGCTGACCGCTGAGTTGGAATTGCATGGGCGCCTCCTCTGTTGGTGCATTTGCCGCATTTCGCGGCGGGTGCGACGGGCCTCTGTCATGCGGCAGGCGACGCGTCGTTTATCACTCTCTACAGGTATGTGGACGCTTTGGGCAGGGACAAGTTCCCTCCAGGATTCCGCGATCTGTCAGTTGGCGCGCTGACGTTCGCTGGAGCTGGGGATGCGCAGGCCTTCGCGATATTTGGCGACGGTGCGGCGGGCAACCTGGATGCCTTTGCGATGAAGTTCCTCGGCGATGGCTTGGTCGGATAAGGGTTTGCGCGCGTCTTCGGCGCCGATGAGCTTGCGCAGCATCGCCTGGATCGCGGTGGCCGATGCGCTGCCGCCGTCTTCAGTGGAGACGCCGCTGGAGAAAAAATATTTCAACTCGAACGTACCACGTGGCGTATGCAAATATTTGCGCGTTGTCACACGGGAGATGGTCGACTCGTGCATGCCGACTTCTTCGGCCACTTCGCGCAGCACCAGCGGGTGCATTGCCTCCGGGCCGTAGTCTAGAAAGGCGCTCTGCCGGCGAACGATGACCTCGGCGACCTTGAGCAGCGTTTCGGCGCGCGATTCCAGGCTCTTGATCAGCCAGCGCGCCTCCTGCAGCTGGCCGCGCATCCAGCTGGCGTCTTCGCCGCGGGCGCGGGCGATCAGGCCGCAGTAGTGCTGGTTGAGCCCCAGCTTGGGCTGGCAGTCGGCGTTGAGGCTAACCCGCCAGCGGGTGCCGTCGCGCAGGGCGTAGACGTCGGGCGCCACGTATTCCACCGGCGTGGCGTCGAAGGCTGCGCCGGGGCGTGGGTCGAGGCTGCGAATGAGCAGGGCGGCACAGACCACGTCGTCTTCAGTGACGCGCAGGCGCCGCGCCAGGCGCGCTCTATCGTTGCGCGCCAGCAGCTCCAGCTCGGTGTCGACGATGCGTAGCGCCAGATCGCGATGCGGCGTGTCGGCGGCGAACTGCTCCAGCTGCACGCGCAGGCAGTCGCGCAGGTCCAGGCTGCCCACGCCGGCAGGGTCGAAGCCCTGCAAGCGCCTGCGCACGGCATCCATCTCCTCAATGCTGGCGCGGATACCTTCCGGCAGCGCCGTCAGCAGGGTTTCCAGACTCTCGTCGAGATAGCCGTCGGCATTTATCGCATCGATGAGCACGGCGGCGATGGCGTGCTGGCGTGGATTGAGCGAAGCCATGTTGAGCTGCCACAGCAGGTGCTGCTGCAGCGTTTCGGGCGCGGCGTTCTGTGGTTCGAAATCTTCGTCGCCGCGCGAGGCCGTGCTGCTGCTCTTGCTGCCCAGGCTGCTGCTGGAGAAATCGATCGGCGACTCGGCCGCACCGCCGCCGTCGGCCCATTCGCTGGTGTCGTCGTTGCTGTTGTCGTTTTCGGTGCCTGCGGCAGCGCTGGGTCGCTCCGGGCTGACGTACTCGGTATCGTCATCCGCGCCGTCGGCCGGCTCGACGTCCTCGCTTTCTTCGGCGAACTCGAGCAGCGGGTTGCTCTCGGCGATCTGGCGCAGTTCCGCTTCCAGCTCCAGCTGCGACAGTTGCAACAGCCGAATGGCCTGCTGCAGTTGCGGCGTCAGGGTCAGCTGCTGATGAAGGCGAAACTGGAGAGCAGGTTTCATGCCAGCCTGTTCGGAGGAACTGGCGAACATCCTAACGCGTGGCCGCGGATGCGGCCATAGGCGTGTGCGAATGGTGAAGGCGGATGCCCTGACCAAAGTCTCAAAGACGGAATTCGCGCCCCAGGTAGACCTCACGGACCTTCTCATCGGCCAGGATGTGGGCCGGCGTCCCCCGCGACAGCACTTCGCCGTCGCTGAGGATATAGGCGCGATCGCAGATGCCGAGGGTTTCGCGCACGTTGTGATCGGTGATCAGCACGCCGATGCCGCGTTCTTTCAAGTGCCGCACGATGCGCTGAATTTCGCCGACCGAGATCGGGTCGACGCCCGCAAAGGGCTCGTCCAGCAGCATGTAGCGCGGTTGGGCGGCTAGCGCGCGGGCAATTTCCACCCGTCGACGTTCGCCGCCGGACAAGCTGATGCCCTTCTGGTCGGCGATGTGGCCAATCTTTAGCTCGTCGAGCAGGCTTTCCAGTTCGCTGGCGCGCTGCTGCTGGCTGAGGCCATCGCGCAGCTCAAGCACCGCCAGGATGTTGTCGGACACGCTGAGTCGGCGGAACACCGATGCCTCCTGCGGCAGGTAGCCGATGCCCAGCTTGGCGCGCGAGTGCATTGGCAGGCCGGTAATGTCCTGCTTGTCCAGCTTGATGCTGCCGGCGTCGGCTTCGATCAGCCCGACCACCATGTAGAAGCAGGTAGTCTTGCCGGCGCCGTTAGGTCCGAGCAGACCAACCACTTCACCCTCGCGGATGGAGAACGCAAAGTCACGCACGACCTGGCGCGCCTTGAAACTTTTTTGCAGACCTTCGGCAGAGAGCATCGGTTATCGCTGCTTGGACGGGGGCATGCTGCTGGCAGGAGCAGGCGTCGCCGCCGGCGGTGCGGCGGCAGGCTTGGCGCCGGTGGCTGGCGTCTGCGGTTTCGGCAGAATGACCATGTGGACCTGGCCGTCGCTGCCGCTGGTACCGGTCATCTGCTGAGTCTGCGTGTTGTAGGTCAGCTTGTCGCCGTGCGACTCGCCGCGGCCCTGCTGGTGCACAACGGCATGGCCGGTCAGCACGGCGATGCCGTTGATGTTGTCGTAGTCCAGCGTGTCGGCGTCGCCGGTCATCAGGTTGCCGGCGTCGTCGATCTGCTCGATGTGTGCCAGCTTGCCCGGCGCAGCAATGACGTGGATATGGCTGATCTGCGTATCCCCATCAATGTTGAGCAGCGCCTTGTCACCGGTCATCTTCAGCGTGCCCTGGACCGCGACAACGTTGCCAGTCAGTGTGGTGACGGTGTTCGGCATGTTGTAGCCATCGGTGGATGTGGCATGCAGATCCATCGGCTTTTGTCGATCATCCTGTCTTGCTATCGCTGGCTGCAGCGCGAGCAGGCTTAGGAGTAGAAGACCGGCCAGTAGACGATTTGGGCGTGCGTGGCGGGAAAGTGATGTGGGAAGCATCGAGCAGCTCCAGATGATTGTCGTTGAGACTGGCACGCATGCCGACTCCGCTTATTGTACGTTGGCCTTGCACGATATTTGCCGGTTCGGCGGTTTCCATGCGCTGTTCCTTCGGCCACGCGGTCACTTCCGACGTATGCATGATCGTTTCGGCCTGCGCGACGCCCTTGGCATCGACGTAGGCCGGACGGTGCAGGTACACCGGTCCCTGCAGTTTAAGCAGGGTGCCTTCCTTGTTGACCCAGCCGTAAAGGGAGTTGCCGTCCCAGTCCGGCAGGCCAGGCACCTTGGGCGGCAGCTGGAAGGTGGGCGTATTGAGATACAGCGATTCGTCGTCCTCGCGCCGTTCGATATGCGGCGACTGCAGGCGCATGCTCTGCTTGCCCAACACGTCGTATTCCGTGACGTGGCTGTTGATAAGCGTGTAGCCCGAGCGCGGTGGGCCGACAAAATCGTTCGGCGCGACCGCTGGGCCGATCCACCACAGCACCAGCTGACCGACACCGGCCAGCAGGGCAATGGCTACCGTGGCGGCCAGTACGCTTCGATCGCGCAGATAGCGGCGGATATTCAATGCGACGGCACCGCGGCAGCGTCTTTGCCCTGCGCATGCAGGATCAGATCACACACCTCGCGCGCCGCACCCAGCCCGCCGCTTTTCGCGGTCTGCCAGTGCGCCTGCTCGGCCACCACCGGATGCGCGTTGGCCACCGCTACCGCGAGCCCGGCGAGTTTCATCGGGGGCAGGTCGGGCAGATCGTCGCCGACGAAGGCGGCCTGTTCGGTGGTGAGGTTGAGTGCGTCCAGCAGTTCAAGCAGGCAGGCGGCCTTGTTATCCTGAGCTTGATAGACGTGTTCGATGCCAAGCTCTTCGGCGCGCAGCGCTACCGGATGGCTGATCCTTGCGCTGATGATCGCCACAACTACGCCGTTCTGCTTCAACCGTTTCAGGCCAAGCCCATCGTGCACATGAAACACCTTGGTTTCGCGGCCGTCTTCGCCATACCAGAGCCGACCGTCGGTCAGCGTGCCGTCCACGTCGAACACGGCGACGCGAATATTGGCCGCGCGGGCGAGGATGTCGGGAGGGACGTCAGTAAGGTAATTAATGGGCATGGGATGATGTTCTAAGGAGAGCCAAGTCAAGAGCAGCGTGTTTGATTTTTCTGATTTGCCAAGTCTGATTTGCCGAATCAAATCAGACCACGCGGGCACGGAGCAGATCATGAATATTCAGTGCGCCGACCACGTGCCGTTCATCATCGACGACGAGCAGGGCGTTGATCTTGAGCTTCTCCATCAGCTGGGCTGCCTCGGCAGCCAGTTTGCCGGCGCCGATTGTTTTTGGCTCGCGCGTCATCAGCTCGCCGACCTTGGCGCCGCGCAGATCCACGCCAACGTCCAGCGCGCGACGCAGGTCACCGTCGGTAAACACGCCAAGCAGCCGCTGGTCGGTATCCACCACGGCGGTCATGCCCAGGTGCTTGCGGGTCATCTCCACCAGCGCGGTGGTGATGCTGGCATCGGGCGATACGCGTGGCACGTCGCTGCCGCTGTGCATCACGTCGCTGATATGCAGCAACAGCCGTCGGCCGAGGCTGCCGGCCGGATGCGAGCGGGCGAAATCGTCCGAAGTAAAACCGCGGGCTTCCAGCAGGGCAATCGCCAGCGCATCACCCAGCACCAGCGCCACCGTGGTGCTGGTCGTGGGTGCCAAGCCCAGTGGGCAGGCCTCGCTGGTGATGCTGCCATCCAGGACCACGTCGGCTTCGCTCGCCAGCGAGGATTGAGACTTGCCGGTGATGACAATCAGCGGGATGCCCTGGCGTTTGATCATGGGCAGAATGAACAGCAGCTCGTCGGTTTCCCCCGAATACGACAGTGCCAGCACCACATCCTCGGGCAGGATCATGCCCAGATCGCCGTGGCTGGCTTCGCCCGGATGCACGAAGAACGCCGGCGTACCGGTCGATGCCAGCGTGGCGGCGATCTTACGGGCCACGTGACCCGACTTGCCCATGCCGCTGACCACAACGCGGCCCTTGCAGGCCAGGATAATCCGGCAGGCCTCGACAAACGCCGGCCCGACCCGCGGCCGCAGCGCTTCGATCGCCGATGCTTCCAGGCCGATCACCGAGCGCGCGCTGCGAACGATCATGTCCGGATCCAGGGCGATGGCGGCAGGCGGAGCGATGCGAGCGTTCATGAAGTCTCTAAGGGCGTGAGAAAGTAGCGGCAATCGACGGTTTCAGCTTGGCGCCATGATGACACCGAACGGCGGTCAACCAAGCCGCGGGCCACTTTCGCCATTTCTGCGCCACCTTATTTCCATTACCATGGCACATTCACATTTTAACGTCATAAGTCGACGCGTTGGATTCCACCGTTGGCAAACTGGCCTTTCGGCTGACGCCCAGTCAGCTGTCATTCCTGAGGAAAACCCCTTTCATGGACCCAGCCAGCATCCAGGCATTGATCGAAAACGGCCTGGCCGGCGCCCAGGTTGACGTCAACGGCGCCGACGGCGTGCACTTCGAGGCGACCGTGATCGCCAGCCAGTTCGCCGGCAAGCTGCCGCTGGCACGCCATCGTCTGGTTTACGCCACCCTGGGCGATCTAATGGGCGGAGCGATCCACGCGCTGGCGCTGAAAACGCTGACGCCCGAGGAAGCGGCGGCGCGCCAGTAATCTTTTTGCATTGAATTGAAGCGTCCGGCACGGATGCCGGTTTGTTCTTTGCGCTGATGGATGAGCGCACCAACTTAGGAACATGATGGCCAAGATTTTGATCAGCGGCGGCGTACCGCTCAACGGCGAGGTCGGCATTTCCGGCGCCAAGAACGCCGTGCTGCCGATACTTGCCGGCTGCCTGCTGGCAGATGAACCTGTCAGCATCGGCAACGTGCCGCACCTGCATGACGTAGATCGGAAGAGACACGTCTGAACTCCAGTCACGAA
>CAIKJM010000169.1 GCA_903827735.1 uncultured Rhodanobacter sp.
CTTGGTATCGCGCGGGCCGGTGGTGCAGTACAGGTCGAAGAAGCCGCGCACATAGACATGCCGCGGCTTGCCGGCATCGAAGCCGTGGAAGGTTTCCACCTTCACGCCCGGAAAGAAGTGCGGCAGGTGATTGCTGGAGGTGATTACCGCGATCGGCCTCCACGCGCGCACCTCTTCCACCGTCAGCAGGCGCTCGCCGTCGACAAGGTCTTCGGCGCCGGGGCCATCGAAAAACCAGGCCGCCTCGTGGCCGCGCGCGCGGATGGCCTGCTGCACGGGACGGAGAATCGCCAGCGCATAGCGCTCGGAGCCGTACAGCAGATAGTGCTTTGGTGTTGCCGCTGCGGACGGGATGGTAGAGGACGAAATGGAAGAGGTCGTGTTGCTCATCAGCGATCGAGGCCGTGGCGAGTGAGAAGTGTGGCGGCCCGATCCACCGACTCCGGGTTGTGGCGCATTTCGTAATAGCGCATGCGCTTGTAGATGGCGTAGCTGGCCGCGGTGTGAGCGATCATGAAACCGCGCCAGCCGTCGAGGAAGGCCAGCCGGAAAAAATAGTCCTTGATGAAGGCCAGCGCAAAGACGAACGGCGCCTGCCACATCCGTACCGGCTTTCCTTTCTCCAGCCAGTCACGACATTTCAGCTCGGCATAGCGCAGTACTTTCAGCTGCTTGTGCGGCAGGGTGGGGTTGTTGATGTGATGAAACGGCGCATGGAAGGTCGGCGCCTCGCCATCGAAGCGCAGCGACTCGTGCACGCGGGCGTCGGTCCAGCGGGCGCGATCGCGGTGGTACAGGCGCGCGAGTTTTTCCCCGACGGCGGGGCGGTACCAGCGCATCGGTCGGCCCATATAGATGGTGCTGCGGCGCAGGTAGGCCGCGGGCGTGCCGCTCGCCATTAGCGCAGGCAGGCGCTGCTGCAGTTCGACGGCCAGTTCGTGGGTGAGCGCTTCGTCGGCGTCCAGCGCGAGTATCCATGCGTGGCTGCACTGCGCGGTGGCGAAGTTGCGCTGCGCGCCGAAGCCGAGCCAGTCCTGGTCAACCACGCGCGCGCCGTGCGCTTGTGCGATCGCCACCGTGTCGTCATCGCTGCCGCTGTCGACCACCAGCTTCTCGGCTGCAAACGGCACGCTGTCCAGACAGCGCGCAATGGTGTCGGCCTCGTTGTGGGTGATGACGACGAGAGTGAGCGGGAGTCTGGCCATAGGACGAATTCTAGCCGATCGACTTCGTGGGGTTCGGCAAGTGGGGGCGAAGCAGTTTGTGGTCTTCCCGGTTAGGTATGATGGCAAACTGCTGTCATCACCCTTGACGAAACTTTACCCGCGCCTCTTTGCCCGCTGGCCGAACACCGGCGGCGACCATGGGAGAATGCCCGCCGATGAGTACCTTCGCCAGCCGGATCATCCTCATCCTCTGCCTCCGGGTAGAGCTGTCGCTTCGTCGATTTTTTTCTGCCGGGTCGTTTCTGGAAATGTTTGCATGAGCCAGCCAGCGACGAGTTTTGCGGTGATCGTCACGAGTTACAACTACCGCGACTTCGTGATCGAGGCTGTGCAGAGCGCGTTGGCTCAGAGCCGAAAGCCGGCGCAGGTCATCGTGGTCGACGATGGCTCCACCGATGGCTCGGATGATTTGCTACGCGAGCATTTTGGTAGCGACGCACGGGTAACGCTAATTTGCGGCAGCAACGGCGGCCAGCTGGAGGCGTTCCAGCGCGGCGTGGCGAGGGTCGATGCCGACGTCGCGTGCTTTCTGGATTCCGACGATCGCTGGGCCCCGGACTATCTCGCGCGCCTGGGCGAGCTGTATGACAACCGCCGCGATGTCGATTTTGTCTTTACCGATATGAAGAATTTCGGCGAAGAGAATAAGGTGGTGGGTTTTCATCGTAGCGCCGTGGATCTCGGCTATACCGCGGTGATCACCTATGCGCTCACGCGCTGGTACGGCGCGCCGACATCGGCGCTGTCGATGCGCGCCGCTTGGGCCAAAAAAGTGGTCGACGTGCCTGACAGCTTTCGCGACACCTGGCGTCTTTCGGCCGACAACTGTCTGGTTTACGGCGCTAGCGTGCTCGGCGCTAGAAAATACTATCTGCCCACCGGCTGCGTGGACTATCGCATCCACGGAAAGAACGGCTGGTGGTCGAACCGCAGTGCGTCGTTGGCCTATACCAATCGGCTGCGCTCGCGCGGATTGATCGGCTATTACGCGCGCGTTGCTGGGCTGGATGAATCATGCATCGAGCTTTCCAAACTGGAATACAAAACGAAACCCGAGCCGCTGTGGGCTGAAACTAAGCGCTACGCAGCGCTCGCTATGCGCGGGCGCGCGCCGTGGTGGAAGCGCGTGGAGCACATGCTGGCGATTGTGTTCGGATCTAGAACGTAGGGCCAGTCCAAGCGCGGCTGACTCGATTGGGCAGCGGCTCGCGCCTATTTGCCCGCGGATTTCGCATCCTGCCAACGGACCGTCGCGCGCTCGCCCTGAAGACGCGGTTGCAGCGCTTCTTGCAGCAGTTTGCCAAAGCGCTGCTGGTTGGTTTCGAACCAGCGGCGCGCTGACGCGCCTAGTGCTTCATAGTGTGCCCGAGGCATGGCGCGCGCTTTCTCCACGGCCGTTTCCAGTGCCGCTTCATCGAAGTGGTAGCGAGTTGCCGCGTTCAACTGCCCGACCGCTTTCGCCGCCACCAGCAGTCCACGGTCCGGGCCCACCAGTTCATTCATTGGCGGGGCGTCGCAAGTGATGGCTACCGCGCCGCAGCTCATGGCCTCTGCGATGTAATGCCCCCAGCCTTCCGCCTCGGACAGGCACAGATGGAATAGGTGGCTATTCTGCAGGCGACGAATTTCTTCGATATCACGCAACGTGGCCACGCGATGGCGAACGTTCTCACGGTCCGGCGTTGTCGGCATGCCCTGGGCGGTCTGCGGAGACTGCAGGACCAGCAGCGGCGGCCACTCCGGGTGCCGCCGCCACACCGCCAACAGTCGCGCCGTGCCCTTCATCCGGCTGGCGCCGGCCAGATGCAAAAAGTGCGGCTGCCGGGGAGTTTCCGGCATCAAGCAATCCGTGCTTCGAAAGCCGATGTAGCGCGTCGGTAGACCGCGCGTCTGAAATGTGGAGGCGGCAATCCGGGTTTTGGCCAGCACGGCCTCGAAACGGTGCAGATGGCGCTCATCCCGTTTGGACAGCCATTCCGGGTTGGGAATGAAGAAATTTCGATGCGCCGTGTCGAAGTAGGCCGGCTGCACATGCTCCAGCATAATGTTGACGTCGAACTTCCAGCGGACGCCATGACCAAGTTGCAACGACTGCCGCAGCAGCTTCAGGCGAATCCAGAGGGAACGTAGCGTCCAGCGACGGCGCTTGGGACCGACTGAGGTTACGTGAACGTCGTGGCCCTGCTGCGTGAGCGTTTCGCGCAATAGGCGTAGGTCATGGCTTAGACCACGGCCATTGTCCCAGCCGATCAGGTTGATGCACGTCCGTGGCGTCTGATCAGACAAACTGCGCGACCCCAGCTGTTGGTTTAGATCTACCGAGCCAAATTGCCAAGCCCAGCACCAGGAAAAAGTACAGCGAATGTGGCATGGCGCGATAAAAGACGTTGTCTGTCAATCCACACAACGCGTACATGCTGACCGTGGCAACGCCCACGCACGCGGGAATCATCTCGCTGTGGGGGGCATGCAGCGCGTGACGGGTAAAATGAATGAAGGGCACGGCAAAAATCAGCAAAATAACCAGCAGGCCCGGCACACCGCCCGTTGCCGCCGCCTCAAGATATTCGTTGTGCGGGTGTTCGTATTTCACGATGGCGGCATTGGCATGGCCTTCAGCCACCTGCTGGCGTGCGTAAACCCCGAACTGGTCGATACCCACCCCAGCCAGCGGATGGTCCAGGAACGCGTGACCCGCCGTATGCCACATCTCAAGC
>CAIKJM010000170.1 GCA_903827735.1 uncultured Rhodanobacter sp.
CGTTCTGCTCACGATTCGGTGGGCATCCTCTGCGTCCACACTTGGAGGAGAGCAATCATGGGTAACCGAGATATTGAACGTCAGATTCGCGCAGCCGGTGAGCGCGCCGGTGACCGCGTGCGCAGCTATGCAGACGATGCCGCCAGCGGCGCACAAAGCCTTTTCGAACGCGGCCGCAGCGTCACCGAGCGTGCGGTCGAGCGTTTCGGCAAGAAGGGTGACGGCTACAGCCGCCGCTTGACCAATGCGGCGGAAGACTTCGCCGACGAAGCCAACTACCACTACCGCCGCCTGCGTCGTCAGGTAAATCGCCACCCGGGTGCGACCGTTGCGATCGTGGCCGGCACGATCGGCGCGTTTATCCTGCTCCGCCGCGCGTTCCGCAGCGACGAGGATTGATCAGCGACACGAAGCGTCTGACGGCGATTGCCGCCGAAATCAAAAAAAAACCGCCATACGGCGGTTTTTTTTGATCTTTGGAAAAGCCTGAAGCTATTACACCGTCTGCGGGTTGGGCTTGTCCTGATCGAGCTTGTACTCCTTAATTGCGCGGCTGACGTCCTTGGCATTGACCTTACCGTCCTTTGCCAGCGCCGCCAGCGCAGCGTGGGCGATCCAGTAACGATCCACCTCGAAGAAGCTGCGCAGGTTGGCGCGCGTATCCGAACGACCGAAACCGTCGGTACCCAGCACCGTGTAACGCATGCCTTCCGGCATGAAGGCACGCACCTGATCGGCAAACTCACGCACGTAATCGGTGGCGGCAATCGCCGGACCCTGGCGACCTTCCAGCAGGCTGGTGATGTACGGCACGCGCTGCGTCGCTTCCGGATGCAGGCGGTTCCAGCGTTCGGCGTCGAAACCGTCGCGGCGCACTTCGATGAAGCTGGGCACCGACCAGATATCGGACTTGACGCCGAAATCCTTCTCCAGCAGTTCGGCCGCGGCAATCACCTCGCGCAGGATCGTGCCCGAACCGAGCAGCTGCACGCGCGGCTCGCCCTTCTTCGGCTTGCCGCCGTCCTTGAACAGGTACATACCCTTGATGATGCCTTCCTCGCTGCCTTCAGGCAGGTCGGGATGGCTGTAGTTTTCGTTCATCACGGTGATGTAGTAGTAGATGTCCTCCTGCTCCTGCATCATCCGGCGCGTGCCGTCCTGCAGGATCACCGCGACCTCGTACGAGAACGTCGGGTCATACGACTTCACGTTGGGGATCGCGCCGGACATCAGGTGCGAGTGGCCGTCCTCGTGCTGCAGGCCTTCGCCGTTGAGCGTGGTGCGGCCGGCGGTGCCGCCGATCAGGAAGCCGCGTGAGCGCATGTCGCCCGCCGCCCAGCACAAGTCGCCGATACGCTGGAAGCCGAACATCGAGTAGTAGATGAAGAACGGCAGCATCGGCTGGTCGCTGATCGAATAGCTGGTCGCCGCGGCCATCCACGATGCCATGCCGCCGGCCTCGCTGATGCCCTGCTGCAGCACCTGGCCTTTCTGATCTTCGCGGTAATACAGCAGCTGATCGGAATCCTGCGGGCGATACTTCTGGCCGAACGGCGCGTAGATGCCAATCTGCCGGAACATGCCTTCCATGCCGAACGTGCGCGCCTCGTCGGCGACGATCGGCACCACGCGCTGGCCCAGCTGCTTGTCGCGCAGCAGCAGGTTGATGCCGCGCACCAGAGCCATGGTGGTGGAGATCTCGCGCTCGCCGGTACCCTTGGTGATCTGTTCGAAGGCTGCCAGTTCGGGCGTCTTCAGTTTCACTTCGGTCTTGCGCCGGCGCTGCGGCAGAAAACCGCCGAGCGCTTTGCGGCGCTCCAGCATGTACTGCACTTCCGGCGAATCCTTGCCAGGATGGTAGTACGGCACGTCCTTGAGCTGCTCATCAGTGATCGGAATCTGGAAGCGATCGCGGAAGTGGCGCACCGCCTCTTCGTCCAGCTTCTTCTGCTGATGGGTCGGATTCTGCGACTCGCCGGCCGCGCCCATGCCGTAACCCTTGACCGTCTTGGCCAGAATAACAGTGGGCATGCCCTTGGTGTTGGACGCCGCGTGGTACGCCGCGTACACCTTGTGCGGATCGTGGCCACCGCGATTCAAGCGCCAGATGTCGTCATCGCTGAGGCTGGCGACCATCTCGCGCGTTTCGGGATACTTGTTGAAGAAGTGCTCGCGCGTATACGCGCCGCCGAACGCCTTGCAGGCCTGGTACTCGCCGTCGACGGTTTCCATCATCAGCTTGCGCAGCACGCCCTTGCTGTCGCGCGCGAGAAGCGGATCCCAGTAGCTGCCCCAGACGAGTTTGATCGCATTCCAGCCGGCGCCGCGAAACACGCCTTCCAGCTCCTGGATGATCTTGCCGTTGCCGCGCACCGGGCCGTCGAGGCGCTGCAGGTTGCAGTTGATGACGAAGATCAGATTGTCCAGGCCCTCGCGGCCGGCCAGCGAAATCGCGCCGAGCGACTCCGGCTCGTCGGTCTCGCCATCACCGAGGAAGCACCAGATTTTGCGGTCGCTCGGGGGCACCAGTCCACGATGCTCGAGGTACTTAAAGAACTGTGCTTGATAGATCGCCTGGATCGGACCCAGACCCATCGACACCGTCGGCACCTGCCAGTAATCCGGCATCAGCCACGGATGCGGATACGACGACAGCGCGCGACCCTTGCCGGCGACTTCCATGCGGAACAAATCGAGCTGGTCTTCGGCCAGGCGGCCTTCGAGGAAGGAGCGCGCGTAGATGCCGGGGCTGGAGTGACCCTGATGGAACACCAGATCGCCTGGATGGTCGGCCGACGGCGCACGCCAGAAATGATTGAAGCCGACGTCATACAGCGTGGCGCTGGAGGCGAAGCTGGCGATATGGCCGCCCAGCTCGCCCGGCTTGCGGTTGGCACGCACCACCATCGCCATCGCGTTCCAGCGAATCAGCGTGCGAATGCGCCATTCCATCGCGGCATCGCCGCTCATCTTGGCCTCGTGACCCGGGGCGATGGTGTTGACGTATTCAGTGGTCGGATCGAACGGCAGATAGCCGCCCGAACGGC
The DNA here is from genome assembly GCA_903827735.1 of uncultured Rhodanobacter sp. Taxonomy (GTDB): domain Bacteria; phylum Pseudomonadota; class Gammaproteobacteria; order Xanthomonadales; family Rhodanobacteraceae; genus Rhodanobacter. The sequence continues at coordinate 3,048 of CAIKJM010000170.1, forward strand.
GCGTGTTGTCGACCATGCGCTCCAGCAGAAAGTGCGCGCGTTCGGTGCCGTCGTGTTGAATCACGGCGTCGAGCGAATCCATCCACTCGCGGGTTTCGGTGGGGTCGATATCCTGGTTGAGGATGTCGTCGAGCTGATCCATGGGGGATTCTCCGCGGCGCTATTGCGGCGCCAGACCTGAAGGGGATGTCCGCCGTGGGGATCGGCGGGACCAATCTCCAATTCTAGCCGTTGGATGCCGATGTCGCCAATTCAACTATCCATGCGTAAGCGCATGGTGAGGCGACATGGATGGAAGCGCTTTTGCCGCCGCGCGCCTCAGCACGCGGCGGCATCGGATTCATTCGGCCGGGCGATTCGTCGCCCGAATCTGCGCCTCGACGCAAGCGACCGCGCTCATATTGACGATGCGGCGCACGGTCGACTGCGGCATCAGAATATGCGCCGGCTTGGCCACACCCATCAGGATCGGACCGATTACCACGCCGTCGCTGAGCATGCGCGTCATGTTGTAGGCGATATTTGCCGCGTCGAGATTCGGGAACACGAAAACGTTGGCTTTGCCTTCCAGCCGCGAGTTCGGAAACAGCTTGTCGCGCAGCTCAGGGGTCAGCGCCACATCGGCCTGCATCTCGCCTTCCACTTCGAGGCGCGGTGCCTTGGCGCGAATCAACTCAAGCGCCTTGCGCATCTTGGTGGCGCCGCAGCTGTCGCGGCTACCGAAGTTGCCGGCCGAGAGCAGCGCGATCTTCGGCGTGATACCAAACAGCTTCAGCCGGATGGCCGCCTGCAGCGTGGCCTCGGCAATTTGTTCGGGCGTCGGGTCGTCCTGCACGTGGGTGTCGAGATAGAAGAACGCGCCCTTCTCGGTCGATACCGCGGCCATCGCCGACGGCCCGCTGACGCCCTCATCCAAACCGATGATGTCCTGGATATAGGTCAGCTTGCTCTGGTACTGGCCGATCAGGCCGCAGATCATGCCGTCCGCTTCCCCGCGCTCGACCATCAGCGCCGCAATGATCGTCGGCCGCGTGCGCACCAGCGCCTTGGCCATCGACGGCGTTACGCCGCGGCGCTCCATCAGGCGGTGATAGTGCTGCCAGTAATCGTCGAAGCGCGGATCGCTGTGGATATTGCACAGCTCGATATCCACGCCGACCTTCAAGCGCAGGCCCGCGCGCTTGATGCGCTTCTCAATGACGTCCGGTCGCCCGATCAGAATGGGCTTGGCCACGCCTTCATCGACGACCACCTGCACCGCGCGCAGGACCGTTTCTTCCTCGCCCTCGGCATACACCAGACGCTGCGGCGAGGCCTTGGCGCGCTCGAACACCGGCTTCATCAAAAGGCCGGTGCGGAACACGAAGCTGGTCAGGTGATCGTTGTAGGCGACGAAGTCTTCCATCGGCCGCGTGGCCACGCCCGAATCCATCGCTGCTCGCGCCACCGCCGGCGGCAGCTGCAGCAGCAGGCGGGGGTCGAACGGCTGCGGAATCAGGTATTCCGGCCCGAAGCTCGGCGGCTTGCCGCCATAGGCGCGTGCGCTGACGTCGGAAGACTCACGCCGCGCCAGCGCGGCGATCGCCTTGACGCAGGCGATCTTCATCGCCTCGTTGATGACCGTGGCGCCCACGTCCAGCGCGCCGCGGAACAGGTACGGGAAACACAGCGCGTTGTTGACCTGGTTCGGATAGTCCGAGCGGCCGGTGGCCATGATGCAGTCCGGCCGCACGGCCTTCGCTTCTTCCGGGGTGATTTCCGGGTTCGGGTTGGCCAGCGCGAAGATGATCGGCTGCGAAGCCATCGTCGCCAGCATTTCAGGCTTCAGAATGCCGCCGGCCGAAAGACCCAGAAACACGTCCGCACCGTCCACGATTTCAGCCAGCGTGCGGAACTTGGTGTCGCGCGCATAGCGTTGCTTGTCCGGGTCCAGATCGGTGCGCTCGCTGTGCAGCACGCCGTCGCGATCAAACGCCAGAATGTTCTCCGGTTTTGCGCCCAAAGCCACCAGCATGTCGACGCAGGAGATGCCCGCCGCACCCATGCCGGTCGTCGCGATGCGGATATCCTCGATGCGCTTGCCGACCACCACCAGCGCATTTGTCAGCGCCGCGCCGACGATGATCGAGGTACCGTGCTGATCGTCGTGGAACACCGGAATTTTCATCCGCTCGCGCAGCTTGCGCTCGACGATGAAGCACTCCGGCGCCTTGATGTCTTCCAGGTTGATGCCGCCGAAAGTCGGCTCCAGCGAGGCGATGATGTCGACCAGCTTGTCCGGATCGGACTCGTCGATCTCGATATCGAATACGTCGATACCGGCGAACTTCTGGAACAGCACGCCCTTGCCTTCCATCACCGGCTTAGCTTCCAGCGGCCCGATATTGCCCAAGCCGAGCACGGCCGTGCCGTTGGTGATAACCGCGACAAGATTGGCGCGTGCCGTATATTCGGCTGCCGTGCTGGGGTCTTCGACGATCGCATCGCAAGCCGCAGCCACACCCGGCGAGTACGCTAGCGACAGATCACGCTGGGTCAGCAGCGGCGTGGTCGGGGTGACCTTGATCTTGCCGGGGCGCGGCAGGCGGTGGTACTCGAGGGCGGCAAGACGCAGTTCTTCGGGGAGGGACATCGGCGGCGTTTATTTGAGTGGGAAAGGGGCACCACCCGCCGCAGCGGATGGCTTTTCATGGTATCACCGGGGCCGCCAGCGAAGCCGAAACCCGGATGCCGCAGCGGTCAGCCGCTAGCCAGCATCGGCTACACGCTCAGCGAAAGATCATCGCCCTGCACCCGGTTCATGTGGATGCCGTTGACGAACACCGAGAACGCCAGCTTGCCGGCCAGCCCATGCACGTGCTGCATCCACGGCGGCAGCCAGTGCGGCGGCAGAATCGCACCGGATTCGAAATATGGCTGCAGCGCCACCACGTCGTGCAGCGCCAGCTTGCCGGCGAACAGGCAGCGCAGCAGATCCATCCGCCGCTCCTTCAGCGCCCAGCGGAAAAACGTGTGCACCGTGAGCAGGCCGGCCAGATAGACATTGTCCTTGGCGAAGGCCGAACCGCCGGTCAGCGGCACGCCGCGGAACACGCGCTGGGCCGAGTGGAAGCTGTCGGCCGGGCTCTGTCCGCAACCGCTGAAGTAGCGGTAGACCTCGACGAAATCCGCGCCGCCCAGCGCCATGTCGATCGCCAAAATGCGCAGGCTGATGCGCTTGAGTCGGGTGATGTCTATCGCCCCGGACATCAGCTCGGCAAACACTGCCAGACCTTCCTGCGTGGCCGTGACCCGCGGCGAGGTGCGCGCCAGCGAGGTCAGCAGCGGCTGACGGCGGCCGTTCAAGGCGGTCAGCGAGTGCACGAAGGCCTCGTGCGCCAGCAGCTGGTGGTGATCGTATTCGGTGAAGTGCGTCTCACCACGAAGGCGGATGCGCGTGGCGCCGGCAGCGGCCTTTGCGGTGAGCTCAGGGTCAACCTCCACCCGGATCGTGCCGGCGCCGAAGAAGTCGTCCAGCGTCTTACTCAGTTCGTCGCGCAACGCCTCGGAACTGATGTCGGTATGTACACCGTCAGACAGCAGGTCGGCACCCAGCTCGTCGGACAGCTCGACGAAATAGCGCGCCGCATCGAGGTTGCTGCGCTTGCTGCCCGGCAGCGTATCGTTTGGACGTCCATACAGAATGATCGACGGTGCCGTAACACCTTTGGTGCCCACGGCCTCCAGCATTTCGGCGGCGATGCGCCACGACTCCGCGGTGCGGCGCAGGTATTCGCCCAGCGGATCGATATCGTCGGGATCGAGGCCCCCGGCGTCGGCCTCGATCGCGGCCAGCTCCGCTCGCGCCGCGGAGAGATCGGGGCGCTTGTAAGTCACCTCAGGCAACGCAAACTGGCCCTTGGCGTAAGCGGCGATCATGCGATTTTCCAGCGATGCCGACCACGCAACCGTCGGCAAAATGGTGATGCCGCGCGCAGCAGCCAGCAGGCGCTTGTCGAGGTCGGCGTAACGTTGCAATGCGGGATTGACCGCGGCCATGGGACCGCTCATCGGAGCACCTGCCGCAAGGCGTCGATGCGTCCAATGAGGTCGGTGGCGATGGGATCCGGTTTGAACGCGGCACCGACGCCGCCCACGGTGGCCGGCATGAAGGCGATGCTGCGACCGAAGCGTGAATCGGCTCGCAGCGACAGGGTAACGCGCCGCGGATTGATCATGACGGTGGCATTGACATTGATCACATCAACCAACCGGATACGCGCCTGCTGGCCACCGTTTTTCACTACTAGCTGATCTGCGTCCAACCACACCTCATCCACCAGATCGACAATCAACTTGCGGTAGATCGCCAAGCCGACCAGGAAAATGACGAGCGAAGGAAGCAGCGACAGCCAGCCTATCGGTGCCCGACCGTGCATCGACGCATGCCACAGTGCCGCTCCCGCGAGTATCGGGATCAGCAGCGCCGTCAACGGAAACACCCTTTTGTAGAACACTGTGAACGTGGAAGACAAACGGCGCATGGCGCGATCCGCAATGACAATGCTCCGATAGTAGTGCCAGAGCCCGCGCCGGCGACGGCTGGGCACTGCGTTGGAGCAACTATTTTCCATCGACAGGGTTCGAACGATCGAACACATCCGCATCCAACCGGCAGCACCTGCAGAGAAACCCGCCCGTAGATGCAAACCACCTCGAGAATCGCTGTTGACCCCGACGCGCCTGAACCCAGGGGCGAGATCAGGGGTCTTCGCGACCGTCGACGGGAGGCTTTACGCGAAACGTCGGAGCGAATTATGAAATTGCGCGGATGCCGGTGCGATCCCGCTCTGCAACATCGGCCGATACAGGGTGGACGCTTGAGAGAAACCGCTTGAAAGATCAGAAGCAGGCTCTCTCACTACATCGTTATTCACCTCGTTTCATCGAACCGCACGCGCGAATGCTGCATACGCAGCAAAATCATTTAGATCGATCTATCACGTGCATTGGCTCACCAATGTTCCAAGATGATGATTGAACCGATGCATCGATCACCACCCTCGAATCACGCCTCATAAAGGACGAATGATGACGATCAAGACGTTGCTTTTCATTGCGGGCATGGGCGCCACGGCGGTGGCATCTGCGCAGAGTGCCATTACGGTCGCGGTGGTGAACAACCCCGACATGGTGACCATGCAGAAACTGTCCGGCGAGTTCGGCAAGCTGCATCCCAACGTCAAGGTGAATTTCGTCACCCTGCCGGAAAACGAATTGCGCCAGAAGGTCACCACCGACATTGCCACCAGCGCCGGCCAGTACGACGTGGTGATGCTCAGCAACTACGAAACGCCGATCTGGGCGAAGAACGGCTGGCTAACGCCGATGGCCGCGACCGCGGACTACGACGTCAACGATCTGCTGCCGTCCGTTCGCAAGGGCCTGTCGTACAACGACAAGATCTATGCGCTGCCGTTTTACGCCGAGTCGTCGATGACGTATTACCGCAAGGACCTGTTCGCCGCGGCCAAGCTGACCATGCCGGCCGAGCCGACCTGGACCCAGATCGGCCAGTTCGCCGCCAAGCTCACCGACAAGTCCAAGGGCACGTACGGCATCTGCCTGCGCGGCCTGCCCGGCTGGGGCGAGAACATGGCGCTGTTCGACACCATGGTCAACGCCTACGGCGGCCGCTGGTTCGACATGAACTGGAAACCGGAGCTGACCTCCGCGCCGTGGAAGAATGCCGCCAACCAGTACAAGACCCTGCTGACGCAATACGGCCCGCCGGGTGCCACATCCAATGGCTTCACCGAATCGGAAACGCTGTTCGCCAACGGCCAGTGCGCGATGTGGGTGGATGCGACGGTCGCGGCGGGCTATCTGGCCGATCCGAAGACCTCCAAGGTGGCCGCCAACGTCGGCTTTGCCCAGTCGCCGCACGAAGTGACCAAGGCCGGTTCGAACTGGCTGTACATCTGGGCGCTGGCGATTCCGAAATCGTCAAAGCACGCGGCCGATGCGCAGACCTTTATAGACTGGGCGACCTCGAAGGGTTATATCGCCACGGTGGCCAAGGCCGAGGGCTGGGTGGCCGTACCGCCGGGCACGCGTCAGTCGACCTATGCCAATCCGGAATACCTGAAGGTCGCGCCGTTCGCCAAGCTGGTCGCACAGGCTATCGGTACGGCCGATCCGACCAAGCCGTCGGTGCAACAGGTGCCTTATGTCGGCATCCAGTTCGTCGATATCCCCGAGTTCCAGGCGATCGGCACGCGGGTTGGTCAGATCATGGCCGGCATCCTGGCCGGGCAGACCACGGTGGATCAGGGCCTGCAGGTGGCGCAGACGTTCACCCAGCGCATGATGATCCAGTCGGGTAAAGCCAAGTAAAGCGACCTCGCGACCGCCGGCTCTTTCGCGCCGGCGGTCCGCACACTACTGGATTCGCCTATGTCGTCCCCCGCCGTCGCCGTACCGTCTCGCGGCAAGCCTGCCAAAGCCAACCTGTCCGGCGCCCCCGTACGCCGGCTGCTCGCGCCGGCCGTGATCTTCATGTTCGTGTGGATGATCGTGCCGCTGGTGATGACGCTGTACTACGCGTTCCGGCGCTACAACCTGATGATGCCGGAAGTCACCGGCTTTGCCGGCATCACCAACTTCAAACTGATGTTCACCGATCCCACGTTCTGGGATTCGCTGATCAATACGCTGGTGCTGGTAGGCGCGAGCCTGGTCATTACGGTAAGCGTCGGGCTGGGGCTGGCGATACTTTTCAATCGCACTTTCGCCGGCCGCGGCGTGGCGCGCACGCTCGCGATCGCGCCGTTCTTCGTGATGCCGGTGGTCACCGGCCTGATCTGGAAGAACATGCTGTTCCATCCGGTCTACGGCCTGCTAGCCTGGGTGTTTCGCCATCTCGGGCTGAACCCGATCGACTGGCTCGCGCAGTATCCGATGCTGTCGATCATCATCATGGTGTCGTGGGAGTGGATTCCGTTTGCCCTGCTGATCCTGCTGACCGGGCTGCAATCCCTGCCGGAAGACCAGATCGAGGCCGTGCGGCTGGACGGCGCCAACCGCTGGCAGGAGTTTCGCCATATCGTCGTGCCGCATCTGGGTCAGGTTCTGTATGTAGTGGTGATGCTGGAAAGCATTTTCTTTCTTACTTCATTCGCCGAGATCTACACCACGACATCCGGCGGCCCCGGTACGGCAACCACCAACCTGCCCTATTACATCTATCAATCGGCGTTTTTCCAGTACGACATCGGCATCTCGTCGGCGGCGGCGATTGGTGCGGTCATCCTGGCGAATATCTTCTCGATCTTTCTGATCCGCTTCGTGGCGGGCAACTTGAACACTGGGAGCCGTCGATGAAGGACAGAACCATAGGCGGCATCCTGCTGACGGCGCTGGCGTACTTCGTGGCGCTGGTGATGTTTTTTCCGATCCTTTGGATGTTGCTGACGGCCTTCAAGACCGAGCAGAACGCGTTCACCATCGACCCGCATTTTCTGTTCGTGCCCACGCTGGACAGCTTCCGCGTGGCGCTGGAGCAGGGCAGCGGCTACCTGCATTACGCGCTCAACTCGGTGGTCTCGGCCGTGGTGTCCACCCTGGTCGGGCTGCTGCTGGCGATTCCGGCCGCGTACGCGATGGCCTTCTTCCCGACCAAGCGCACTGACTTCACCCTGGTCTGGATGGTCTCGACCAAGTTCATTCCAGCCGTGGGCGTGCTGATCCCGATTTACCTGGTCTACAAGCAGCTTGGGCTGCTGGACAACCTCGCCGGCCTGACCCTGCTGTTCACGGCAATGAACATGCCGCTGCTGGTGTGGATGGTTTATTCGTACTTCAAGGATATTCCCAAGGATCTGGTCGAGGCGGCGGACATCGACGGCGCCACCACCCTGCAGACGATGCGCAAGGTGATCCTGCCGCTTGCCCTGCCCGGCATTGCGTCGGCCGGGCTGCTGGCGCTGATTCTGGCCTGGAACGAGTCGTTCTGGAGCCTGACCATGACCGATCACACCGCCGCGACGCTGGCCGTCTATATCGCCTCGTTCAAGAGCGCCGAAGGCCTGTTCTGGGCCAAGATGTCGGCCGCCTCGGTGCTCACCGTTGCACCGATCATCGTGCTCGGCTGGTTTGCCCAGCGGCAGATGGTGCGCGGGCTCACCTTCGGCGCCGTGAAGTAGCGCGTCATCCCCATCTGCTGAAAAGGTTTATTCATGGCCATCGTTGAACTGAAGGACGTCGTCAAAAACTACGGAGGCAAGGGCAGCGATGCCGCCGACAACGCCGTGGACAGTTTCAACCTGACCACCAAGGACGGCGAGTTCATCGTGCTGGTGGGGCCTTCCGGCTGCGGCAAGACCACCACCATGCGCATGATCGCTGGGCTGGAGAACATCAGCGGCGGCACGATCAGCATCGACGGGCGCGACGTCAGCCAGGTGGCGCCGAAGGATCGCGACATCGCGATGGTGTTCCAAAGCTACGCGCTGTATCCGCACATGAGCGTGTTCGAAAACATGGCGTTTGCCCTGCGCCTGAAAAAGCTGCCCGATGCGGAAATCACCGCGCGCGTGCAGGAGGCGGCCAAGGTACTCGACATCGCCCACCTGCTCGAGCGCAAGCCGCGCGCGCTGTCCGGCGGCCAGCGCCAGCGGGTAGCGCTGGGCCGCGCGATCGTGCGCCAGCCGCAGGTGTTCCTGATGGACGAGCCGCTGTCGAATCTGGACGCCAAGCTGCGTGTCGACATGCGCGCGGAAATCGTCAAGCTGCACCGCAAGCTGGCCGTCACCACGTTCTACGTCACGCACGACCAGGTCGAGGCGATGACCATGGGGCAGCGCATCGTGGTAATGCTCAACGGAAAGATCCAGCAGATCGACACGCCGCAGCGCCTGTACGAATGGCCGGCCAATATCTTCGTCGCCGGCTTTATCGGCACGCCGTCGATGAACTTTTTGCGCGGCAAGGTCGGCGCCGACAAGCGCAGCGTGGCGAACGAGCATTTCAACCTGACACTGACCGGCGCGCGCGGCGGCGCATTGGCGGCGCACGCGGGCACCGAGGCGATAGTCGGCATCCGTCCCGAGCATTTGAGCTATCTGGCACCCAACGACCCGATCGCGGAGAACGTGCTGTCCGGCGTCGTCGAAGTGGTCGAGCCGCTGGGCTCGGTCACCATGATCCAGGTGCAGGTTGGACCGTATCGCGTCACCGCACAGATCGAAAGCCATCTGACGGTCGCGATGGGCGAGCCGATCCGCCTGCGCTGCCAGACCGACAAGCTGCAGGTGTTCGATGCCACCAGCGAGCAGTCTCTGCTGCAGGCGCCCGCGGCCAGCTGACAGGCACCACATCGGCTTCGTTGTGCGACGTTGACCCGCGCCCCCTTTCTCGATCCAAGAAGATTTTCCATGCACAAGCTCAATGCCAGCACGCTCCACCAGCTCGATACCGCCGTCGCCGTACCCAGCTACGATCGCAGCAAAGTCGGCGTCGGCATCGTGCATTTCGGCGTGGGCGGCTTTCATCGCGCGCACCAGGCCATGTATCTCGACCGGCTGATGAACGATGGCAAGGCGCTCGACTGGGGCATCTGCGGCGTCGGCGTGATGCCGGCGGATCAGCGCATGAAAAACGTGATGGACGCGCAGAACGGCCTCTACACGCTGGTCGTCAAACATCCCGACGGCAGCGACGAGCCGCGGGTCATCGGTTCCATCGTCGAGTATCTCTACGCGCCGGACGACGTCGAGGCGGTGCTCGAGAAAATGGCCAGCCCCGAGGTGCGCATCGTGTCGCTGACCATCACCGAAGGCGGCTACAACTTTCACCACGTCAGCGGCGAATTCAATTTTGATAACGCCGACGTCAAGCACGATCTCGCCGAAGGCGCCGCCCCAAAGACCAGCTTTGGCCTGGTGACGGAAGCGCTGGCACGGCGCAGGGCTCGCGGCATCACGCCATTCACCGTGATGTCGTGCGACAACATTCAGGGCAACGGCGATGTCGCCAAAGCGACCTTTACGGCCTACGCGCGTCGCAAGAACGCCGAACTAGGCGAGTGGATCGCTGAGCACGTGAAGTTTCCCAACTCGATGGTCGATCGCATCACGCCGGTGACCACCGATGCCGATCGCGACGAGGTGAGGCAGCGCTTCGGCATCGACGACGCGTGGCCGGTCGTCTGCGAGCCGTTTACCCAGTGGGTGCTGGAAGACCATTTCAACGAAGGTCGCCCGGCGTTCGAGGACGTCGGCGTACAGATCGTTGACGAGGTCATGCCGTATGAACTGATGAAGCTGCGGCTTCTCAACGCCAGCCATCAGGCGCTGACGTATTTCGGCTACCTCGCCGGCTACCGCTACGCGCACGACGTCTGCCACGATCCGCTGTTCGTCGACTTCCTGCTCGGCTACATGGTCGAGGAAGGCTCGCCCACGCTCTCACCGCTGCCCGGCGTGGATCTCGATCTCTACCGCAAGACGCTGATCGAGCGCTTCGCCAACCCGCAGATCCGCGACACGCTGTCGCGCCTGTGTGCCGAAAGCTCGGACCGCATTCCCAAATGGCTGGTGCCGGTGATTCGTCACCAGCTGGCGCACAACGGCGAGATCAAGCGCAGCGCCGCCGTGGTCGCCAGCTGGGCGCGCTATGACGAAGGCATCGACGAACAGGGTGAGCCCATCGAGATCGTCGACCGGCTAAAGGATCAGCTGCATGCGATCGCGCAGAACAATCGCCGCCATCCGCTGGCCTTTATCGAAAACCGCGAGCTGTTCGGCGATCTTGTCGAGCATCCGCGCTTTGTCGCCGCCTATACCTGGGCACTGGACTCGCTGCATCGAGTGGGCGCGCGGGCCACTTTGGAGGCGTTGCGCTAGGCGAGCGGCGAGCGGCGAGCGGCGAGCGGCGAGCGTGAATAGTCGCTGCTCTTTGGCAAGTTTTCCAAAGCTCCTGCCGTGCTTAATAGAACGAAGTCCGAATACTGGTTGCGCAGAATGGACTGAGTGGAAAACGCGCAAACCCAGCCTCAAAGCCGTGTAGACGGCTAAACGAATCAATCCCGATCGCGCTGCCCACGATGCCCATGCGGCCGCTCGATCGGACGGCCGCCGCGCTGGCGGCGCAGCCTGGCTTCCAGCGTTGCCGCCTGCTCCTCGCGCTCGTCGTGCAGCTTGAGGTAATTGCGCCAGCGTTCGGGCGTGAGCTCGCCGGTGTCCAGCGCGACCTGGATCGCACAGCCCGGTTCGCTGCCGTGGCCGCAGTCGGCAAAGCGGCAGGCTTCGGCGAGCACTTCGATATCGGCGAACAGGTCGAGGTTTTCCTCGCCAGTGAGCTTCAGTTCCCGCATGCCGGGCGTATCGATCAGGCAGCCGCCGCTGGGCAGCTGCAGCAGCGCGCGATGCGTGGTGGTGTGACGGCCGCGGCTGTCGTGCGTCCGCACTGCGGCGGTCGCCATGCGGTCGGCGCCCAGCAGGGTGTTGGTGAGCGTGGACTTCCCCGCCCCGGACGAGCCGACCAGCACCGCGCTATCGCCCGGCTTCAGGTACTGCGCCAGCAGCGCCAC
>CAIKJM010000171.1 GCA_903827735.1 uncultured Rhodanobacter sp.
CGCGCCGGCGCGCTGGTGGCCGCACAGAAGCTTCGCCCCACCGTGTCCAGCATGGACCAGAGCCAGTGGGAAAAAATCACCGCGCCGGTGCCATTCGTACGCGATCCGTCGGTGCTGACGGCCAGCGCGAAAGCTTCCAACCAGCTCGATACCTATTCGCTGATGCGCGAGCGCACGCGGGTGCTGGCCGACGATGCGTCCAAGGTGGCGATCTACTACGCCTCCAATCTGAAAAACCAGTTCGGCTTCGATACGCCGGCCACGCGCTACGGTTACGCGCTGGCGCTGACGCGCAGCGGCCGCGGCGCACAGGCAATCGAGCAACTGCAGCCGCTGCTACAGTCGAACGGCGGCAACATGATCCTGAAACTAGCGCTAGCCGATGCGCGCCTGCAGGCCGGCCAGCGGGGCGCCGCGCTGGCCTTGTATGAGGAGCTGACCACGCAGTCGCCACGCAATCGTGCGGTAGCACTGGCCTACGCCGATGCGCTCGTCGCCCGTGGCGACAAGGCGCAGGCCACACAGGCAGCGAATCTGCTGCGGCCACTGCTGGACAACGCCGACGAGCCGGAAATCTACAGCGCCTACGCGCGTGCCAGTGAAAAAGCCGGCGACAGCGTGCGCGCCGGAGAGGCCTTTGCCGATGCCAGCTACTACGCCGGCCGCCCGTTCGATGCGATGGAACAGCTAAAGCGGATGCTCAAGCGCACCGACCTGGACTACTACGCCCGGGTACGCATCCAGTCGCGTATCAGCCAGCTGACTCCCCTAGTGATGGAACTGCACAAGCGCCGGATCAGCACCGACGACAATCCCGATGGTCGGCAGCAACCGGGGCAGAATCAGCTGTGCGGTGCCCGCGTCTGCTTCGGCGCGCGCTGACCAAGGCTGCGCGCGAGTCAGCGCCCTGCCCCAATTGGCCGCGCTTCGTGACAATCCGGCACGGTTGGACTAGAACTAAGTGACCCATGTCATCGACACGTAACATTGATGGGTTGCAATACTCTCGTCATAAGCCACCGGCAGACCACCGCGTGCACAAGCGCATTTTGATCGTTGAAGATGAAGTCTCGATTCGCGAGATGATCGCCTTTGCCCTGCGCAAGGCTGGCATGGACGCCATGCAGGCGGCCGACGCGCGGGCGGCACAGCTAGCCATTGCCGAGCAGGTGCCCGACCTGATCCTGCTCGACTGGATGCTTCCCGGCACCAGCGGTCTGGAGCTGGCGAGGCGCATGCGCAAGGAAGAACTCAGCCGCGAGATACCGATCATCATGCTCACCGCGCGCGGTGAGGAGATGGACCGGGTCAACGGGCTGGAAGCCGGCGTCGACGACTACGTGGTCAAACCTTTCTCGACGCGCGAGCTGATTGCCCGCATCAAGGCCGTGCTGCGTCGCAGCCAGGGTGACGACGGTTCGGGCATGGTCGAACTCGGCGGCCTGCGCATCGACGGCCCCGCGCATCGCGTGTTTGCTGGCGAAGACGCGGTGCCGATCGGCCCGACCGAATATCGCCTGCTGTACTTTTTTATGACCCACCCGGAGCGCGTGTACTCGCGCACGCAGCTGCTCGATCACGTATGGGGCGGCAGCGTTTACGTGGAGGAGCGCACGGTCGACGTGCACATCCGCCGCCTGCGTAAGACGCTGGAGCCGTGGAAGCTGGACGAGATGGTGCAGACCGTACGCGGCACCGGCTACCGGTTTTCCGTCAGCGCCTGAAGCGGTGCATGGCTGAGCCGAAGATGCTCTGCCCAGTTGCGATGGCACGGCTGGCCGGGGTTGCGGTAACGCAAGCTTTTGCCGATGCTGGCCGCCCGGCCTGCAAAGCCTTCCAGCCAAACGCGTGATGGCAACATCTGCTGACCCATCGTTCCGCAAATTATCGATAGCTCTAGCGGCAGCATTAGCCGTGGGCGCGCTACTGGGCTGGATTGCCGGCGGCCATGCCGCTACCGGCGTGGCGCTTGTCGCGCTTTTCGAAGTCGTCTTGCTGCTGACTCGAATTCGTCATCAAACGCAGCCCATCATGCCCGCACCCGCTGGCGTCAGCCCTCTACAGCATGACCGTTTCATGACACGTTCCCGACGTATAGCCTCCAGCCTGCGTGATTTACGCAACGCCGCCAGCCAACTTCCCGATGCGGTGGTGCTGCTCGATCAGCAGCAGCAGGTGCGCTGGTTCAACCACGCCGCCGAGAACCTGCTGGGCCTGCGTCGCCCGCGCGACCGCGGCGTACTGCTGCACCAGCGGCTGGCCTCGTCCGACCTTTCCGGCTGGTTGCAGGACGGTGCGCTGGAGCCTATCAACGACGTCATGGCTCCGGGTCATCCGGAAAGCCAGCTCAACGTCAGCATGCTGCCGTTCGGCCGCCGCCAGCACCTGCTGCTGGCGAGAGATATCAGCCATCTGAACCGGCTGGAGCAAATTCGCCGCGACTTCGTCGCCAACGTCTCGCACGAGCTGCGCACGCCGCTGACGGTCATCCACGGCTACCTCGAACTGATCGATCCGGAAGACGTGCCCGAGCTGGCGTCGGTGCTCGGCGAGATGCGTGCGCAGTCCAAGCGCATGGGTCAGATCGTGGAAGATCTGCTGACGCTGTCGCGACTGGAAACCCAGCACCAGATCGCCGACGAACGCGTGCCGATGGCCTCCCTGCTGGCGACCGTGCGCAAAGAGGCCGAGGCGCTCAGTCAGGGCCGGCATCAGATCGCGCTGGAGTCCACTGCGGAAGCCGACCTGCTTGGCTCGCCGAAGGACCTGCACAGCGCGCTGTCGAACCTGGTCAGCAACGCCGTGCGCTACACGCCGATCGGCGGCAGCATTACCATCCGCTGGCGGCGCACGCCGCTGGGCGCGGCGTATTCGGTCACCGATACCGGCTTCGGCATTCCGGCCTCGCATATTGCACGACTGACCGAGCGCTTTTACCGGATCTCCTCCAGCCGTTCGCGCGATAGCGGCGGCACGGGACTGGGACTGTCAATCGTCAAGCACGTGCTGAACCTGCATCAGGCGCAGCTGCAGATCGAAAGCACGCCGGGCGTGGGCTCAACCTTTGCCTGCCATTTCGGCAACGCACGCCTGCTTACCGCGGGCGGCAGCGACGAGAGCTGAACTCCCTGATCGCACCATGTGTATTTGGCCGGCAGCATGGGCCAGAATGACGTCATGCCACGTCGCTCACCTGCCCCCTCACCACCGATCGAGCCATCGCCGATCGATTTGAGTGCACCCCATCTCTATCTGAGCAGCGAACTGGCTACGCTGGAATTCAATTTTCGCGTGCTGGCAATGGCGCGCGACATGTCGGTGCCGATACTCGAACGACTGCGTTATCTGAGTATCGTAGCCAACAACCTCGACGAATTTTTCGAAGTGCGCGTGGCAATGCTCAAGCATCACCACGCCTACGGCACGTCGGCGCCGGGACCGGACGGCATCACGTCGGGCGAATTGCTCTCGAGAATTCGCAAGCGCGCGCTTGAACTGGTCACCGAGCAGTTCACGACCTGGCAGGAACACCTCATTCCACAGCTCGACGCGCACAACGTGCGCGTACTAACGCGCACGCAGTGGACGCCAAAACAGCGCCGCTGGTTGCAGGGCTATTTCGAACACGAGGTGCTGCCGGTGCTGTCGCCGCTGGGGCTTGATCCCTCGCACCCGTTTCCGCGCATTCTCAACAAGACGCTGAATATCGCGGTGGTGCTGAAGGGCCGCGACGCGTTCGGCCACGAAGGCCATATGGCCCTGGTGCGCGCGCCACGCTCGCTGCCGCGGATCATCCGCGTGCCCGACGAGGTCAGCGGCGACGGCGATCACTTCGTGTTTCTGGCCGAGCTCCTGCAGGCGTTCACCGACCTGATGTTTCCCGGCTTCAAGGTGGTTGGCTCGTACCAGTTCCGCGTCACGCGCAACAGCGAGTTGATCGTCGAGGAGGCCGAAGTGGAAAACCTGGCTCACGCGCTGAGCGAGGAGCTGATCGGCCGCGGCTACGCGCGTCCGGTGCGGCTGGAAATCGCCAACGATTGCCCGAAGGCGATCACCGCGATGCTGACGCGCAACTTCGAGCTCGAGGACACCGACGTGTACCGCTGCGATGGCCCGGTCAATATCATTCGCGCGCAGCTGATCTATGATCTGCTCGATCGGCCCGAACTGAAGTTTCCCCGCTTCAATCCACAGCTGCCGGCGGCGCTCGACGGGGCGAAGAACAAGTTCGACCTGATCAGCCAGCGCGACGTGCTGCTGCATCACCCGTATCAAAGCTTTGCCGCCGTGGTGGATCTGCTGCGCCAGGCCAGCCTCGATCCGCAGGTGCTGGCGATCAAGCAGACGCTGTACCGCGCGGGTGAGGACACCCCGTTGGTCGGCCTGCTGATCGACGCGGCCCGCAACGGCAAGGACGTGACCGTCGTGATCGAGCTGCGCGCGCGCTTCGACGAAGCGGCCAATATCCAGCTCGCCGTGCGCCTGCAGGAGGCTGGCGTGCAGGTGGTCTACGGCGTGGTCGGCTACAAGACCCACGCCAAGATGATGCTGATCGTGCGGCGCGAAGGCGACGGGCTACGCCGCTACGCGCACCTGTCGACCGGCAACTATCACCAGATCAACAGCCGCACCTACACCGACATTGGCCTGATGACGGCCAACCCGGCCATCGGCGAAGACCTGCATAAGATCTTCCAGCAGCTGTCCGGCCTAGGGCCGATGATCAAGCTCAACTGCCTGCTGCATTCGCCATTCACGCTGTACACCGGCCTGGTCGCCAAGATCGAGCGCGAAACCGCCCACGCGAAAGCCGGCCGGCCGGCGCGCATCGTGGCCAAGCTCAACGCGATGAACGAGTCGCACGTGATCGAGGCGCTGTATCGCGCCTCGCAGGCCGGCGTGGAAATCGACCTGATCGTGCGCGGTGCCTGCACGCTGCGGCCGGGTCTGCCCGGCATCTCCGAGCGCATTCGGGTGCGCTCGATCATCGGCCGTTTTCTCGAGCACAGCCGCGTGTACTGGTTCGCCAACAACGACGAACCGGAGCTGTACTGCGCCAGCGCCGACTGGATGGCGCGCAATCTGATGCGCCGCATCGAGATTGCTTTTCCCATCCTCGACGCCGAACTCTCGGCCCGCGTGTTCGAAGAAACGCTGGCCGGCAGCCTAGCCGACAACACGCAGGCCTGGCTGCTCGATAGCGACGGCAGCTATACGCGCGCCGAGCCCGGCAACCATCCGCCTTTTAGCGCGCAGCAGAGCCTGCTCGATCGCTATTGCCCGTGAGGTTTTTCACGCGTGCCAACTTCCTAGCGGCCATGCATGACGTCAGCCTCACGCGAGCGTGCGAGAATCCCCGTTCACTCGATCAGGGAGGCTTGACGTGAGTCCAGCCGATGCCACACCGATCCGCGACGGCGAACTGATTGCCGCGGTGGACATGGGTTCCAACAGCTTCCACATGGTGGTCGCGCGGATGGAACATGGCGAACCCCGCGTGATCGATCGGCTGCGCGAAAGCGTGCGGATGGCCGCCGGCTTGCGCGCCGACGGTACGCTGGACGCCGAGCGCCGCGCCCGCGCGATGAACTGCCTGGCGCGCTTCGGCCAGCGCATCGCCGGCCTGCCCTCGCTGCGCGTGCGCGCGGTAGCCACCAACACCGTACGCCGGCTCGCATCGCCGCAGACGTTTCTGACCGCCGCCGAAGCGGCGCTCGGCCATCCCATCGAGGTGGTTTCCGGCCGCGAGGAAGGCCGGCTGATTTTTCTCGGCGCCGCGCACGATCTGCCCGCCTCGCGCGAGCCGCGGCTGATCATCGACGTCGGCGGCGGCAGCACCGAGTTCATCATCGGCCGCGGCCTGGCGCCGCTGCATACCGAAAGCGTGCAGGCCGGCTGCATCGCCTCGACGCTGCGCTTTTTCCCCGGCGGCAAGCTCACGCGCAAGCGCTGGCAGCGCGCGCGCAGCGAAATCGGCGTATTGCTGCAGCAGTTCGATGAGGACTATCGCGAAGCCGGCTGGCAGGACGCCTACGGATCGTCCGGCACGGCCAAGTCGATTGGCGCCGTGGTGCAGGCGATGAAATTCTCCGACGACGGCATAACTCCCGCCTCGCTGGCATCCCTGCGCGAAGCCATTCTGGAACAAGGCCAGATCAGCCTGCTGAAGCTGCCCGGCCTGGTCGAGGACCGCACCGCCGTCTTTGCGGGCGGCGTGGTGATTTTCGAGGCCGCGTTTGCGGCGCTCGGCATCGAACGGCTGCGCGTGTGCGAAAGCTCGATGCGCGAAGGGCTGATGTGGGATCTGATCGGCCGCGCCGGCGGCAGCGACCCACGCACCGCCAGTATCGATGCGCTGGCGACCCGCTACGGCGTGGATCGCGCACAGGCCCGACGGGTCGAGTCCACCGCGCTGATGCTGTTCGATCAGGTGGCCAAGGCGTGGAAGCTCGATGCCGACGCGCGGGAATGGCTGTCGTGGGCCGCGCGCGTGCATGAAATCGGCCTCGCCATCGCGCACAGCCAGCATCACCATCATGGTGCCTACATCCTGCGCCACGCCGACCTGGCGGGCTTTTCGCGGCAGGAGCAGCAGCTGCTCGCTGCGGTGGTCGAAATGCATCGGCGCAAGCCGGACAAGGCGCTGATCCTCACGCTACCCGTGCGCTACCGCGCGCTGGCGCGCTATACCACTGCCCTGCTGCGCCTGGCCGTGCTGTTTCGACGCGCGCGGCGGGCCGAGTCGCTGCCGCCGATGCGCGTGGCCGCCACCAGCCAAAAACTGCGCGTCACCCTGCCACTGGCATGGTTCGAGCAACATCCACTCAGCGAATCCGACCTGCAGCAGGAGCAGTCGCCGATGGCTGAGCTAGGACTGAAGCTGGATCTGTCAAGCAGCTGAGCAAGCGGCTTTCATGAACCATGCCGGCTGCGTGCGCGTATCATGTCGGCACGCCAAAAAACGCCCGACACTCATGCTCAAATCTCTGCTCGCCACCCTGATGCTTCTCGCGCCACTGGCGCTGCCCGCACAAGCCGCCCAGCCTGCGCCCGCCGCTGTCGCAGCGGCGCCGGACGTGGTTCTGCATACCTCACAGGGCGACATCACCGTCGCACTGTATCCGGACAAGGCCCCCAAGAGCGTGGCCAATTTTCTGCAATATGTGCGCGACGGATTCTACGACGGCACGGTATTCCATCGGGCGATTCCCGGCTATCTCGTCCAGGGCGGCCTCTACACCCGCGATTTGCAGCCTAAGCGCACGCGTTCGGCGGTGGCCAGCGAAGCGGACAACGGCCTATCCAATCTGCGCGGTACGCTGGTCGTGGCTCGCGGCGCCGATCCGAACTCCGGCACGTCGCAGTTCTTTTTCAACCTGGTCGACAACCGTCGGCTGGATTTCACCGGCAACCAGAGCAGCCTGACCTGGGGCTACACGGTCTTCGGCAAGGTCATCAAGGGCATGGACGTGGTCGACAAGATCGCGGCGCTGCCCACGCGCGGGCTGGGTCCGTTCGCCGCCGATGTACCCAATCCGCTGGTGGTGATCAACAGCGCCCGCGTCGTGGGCGAAGAGTCCACCGTCGACGACGCCGCCGCGGCGCCGGCTAAGAAAGCCACAAAGCATTAAGGCTGCCCGATGGCCACGCTGTTTATTGCCGACCTGCACCTGGATCCATCGCGTCCGCAGATCACCGGGCTGTTCGAACACTATCTGGCCAGCGACGAAGTGCGCCGCGCCGATGCGCTGTATATCCTCGGCGATCTGGTCGAGGCGTGGGTGGGTGATGACGACGATGCCGAGCTGCCTGAACGCATCGCCACGGCAATACGTGCCGTACGAGACGCTGGGGTGCCGGTGTACTTTATGCCTGGCAATCGCGACTTTCTGCTCGGCGAAGCCTTTGCACAGCGCGCCGGCCTCACGCTGCTGGAAGACGGTGCCGTGCACGACCTCTACGGTCGCCCTACGCTGCTGATGCACGGCGACCTGCTGTGCACCGATGATGTGGCGTACCAGACCGTACGCCAGCAAGTGCGCACGCCGCAGTGGAAAGCACAGATTCTGGCCATGCCGCTGGAGGCGCGTCGCGCTTTTGCCACCAAAGCGCGTGAGGACAGCCGCGCACATACCGGCGCAACCCAGGAAAGCATCATGGACGTCAACGCCGAGGCCGTGCAGCAGGCGCTACGCCATGCCGGAGTGACTCGACTGATTCACGGTCACACCCATCGCCCTGCGGTGCACGCGCTGCCAGTGGACGGTCATCGCGCCGAACGCATGGTGCTCGGCGACTGGTACGAGCACGGCTCCGTGCTCAAAGTCACGCCCTCCCGCGCTGAACTGCACGGACTTTCCGTCAGCTGAGTTCCGCCATCGCCACGCGCGACATCGTGCGAGGCGCAAGTCAATAAACCTTTGCAGGTCAAGGCTGCGACAGCCGGTGCGCTCGCCGTGAGACGACCGGCTTGCCATAAAGAACGTTTTGTTATGTGCGTATGATGAATACTCATTGCATTTGGACGTCTAAATGTCCAAATCTTGTGTAGTATTTATCACGCAGTCAGCATCGTATCGACGATCGCCATAGGGGCGAAGACTGCAGTTTTCTTGTTTGATTAGTCGGCATCCGTGCCGCGCACGTCGTCGTCGCCATCGACTCGACATCCATGCTTGAGCAAAACGCTCCGAGCTCAGCACACCTTTCCAGGCTTTCGAGAGTCCCACATTGAACAATAGAACAACGCCCAGGCCAAACGCCCTGGCTGCAGCACTAGGCTTTGCGATTTTCGTCGCCGCGGCACCGGTTTTCGCGCAATCGACCACGGGCAGCATTTTCGGCCAGGCACCGGTCGGCGCCAACGAAACTGTCCAGGTAAAAAGCAGCACCGGCATTTCGCGCGTGGTGAATGTGGACAATCACGGTCGTTATAGCGCAGGCGAACTGCCGCTGGGTACGTACACTGTCGTGCTACTGCGCGACGGCCAGACGATCGATACGCGCAGCCACATTAGCCTGCGCGTCGGCGGCGGCACGGAGGTATCGTTTCAGCCAGCAGCGGTCAAGACTCTCAACGCGGTGACAGTCAGCGCCAATCGCCTGCCGCCGATCGATGTCACCAGCGTCGATTCACGCACGGTAATCACCTCCGCCCAACTCGCGCAGCTGCCACTGGGCCGCTCGGCCGAAGCCATCGCGCAGCTGGCACCTGGCGTGGTGAACAATAGCGGCGGCTACGTGGGGCCTACGGGACAATCGCTGGTGAGCTTTGGCGGTTCCGCCGCCAGCGAGAACGCGTATTACGTCAATGGTTTCAACACGACCGATCCGCAGCGCGGCTTCGGTGGAATCACGCTGCCATACGGTGCCATTGAGCAGCAGGAAATCTATACCGGTGGCTACAGCGCGCGATATGGCCGCTCCGACGGCGGCGTGATCAACATGGTCGGCAAGAGCGGCACCGACCAGTGGCATTTCGGCGGGCAGGTGCTGTGGGAGCCCGAGTTTGCGCATGCCGACGGCACCAATACCTACTACACCAACGGGCTTCCCGCCTCGCCGGTCGCCGGCAATCTGTACGACCCCAACAGCAAAAATCGTCAGTGGACCAAGACCTACGATGCCTATGTCGGTGGCCCGCTGATCAAGGACAAACTGTTTCTTTTCCTTGCGGCCGAAACGTCGACTCAGAATGGCGACACGGTTAACAATGTGTCTTATGCGCAACCCTACGTGCGCTACCAGTATCAGCGGCCC
>CAIKJM010000172.1 GCA_903827735.1 uncultured Rhodanobacter sp.
AAACGGGCTGGATGTGGAGTACCGACGCGCTGACGTGCTCGAGGTCGACGTCGCCACCGGCGCCAGCCGCATCTACGCATCGGGTCTGCGCAACCCCACCGGACTGCAGTGGGAGCCCGCCACCGGCAAGCTGTGGGCGATCGCCAACGAGCGCGACGAGATCGGCGCCGATCTAGTGCCGGACTATCTGACCTCCGTGCAGGAAGGCGGCTTTTACGGCTGGCCCTACAGCTACTTCGGCCAGCACGTGGATACCCGCGTCATGCCGCAGCGGCCGGACCTAGTCGCCAAGGCGATCAAGCCGGATTACGCGATCGGCTCGCACGTCGCCCCGCTCGGGCTGCTGATTACTCAGACCAACGCCCTACCGGCGAAGTATCACGATGGCGCCTTCATCAGCGAACACGGCAGCTGGGACCGCTCGCCGCTGAGCGGCTACGCGGTGGTCTTTGTGGCCTTCCAGAACGGCAAACCGGTGGGCGTTCCCCAGCCCGTCGTCACCGGCTTCTATTCGGACGATGAGTCGGAGCTTTACGGCGCGCCGGTGGGCCTGGTCACTGACAAGGACGGTGCGCTGGTGGTGGCCGACGACGTAGGTAACGCAGTCTGGCGCGTGACTAGCGCGTCACCATAAGGGTGGAGTCTGCCCGGCAACGTATCGTCGCTCAAAAAATACCCGACTCAACTTACCCGGAGCGTGGAGGGCTGTCGTCAGGATCTCTTCGAGTTCGCCGCAGCCAAGCTCAGTCACTCACATACAGACTGCCGAGCAACCTTTTTCCCGCAATCCCGCGGCGATGCGCTGATAAATCGGCAGATGCTTCGACAGCATGTCTAGCAAGTACATCGACATATCCGTGCAACGCTTTATTTGAGACTCGTACCCGAGAGTTTGGGTTCGCAGTCCGAGCAACCTCTGACTCACGGCGTCGCTGTTGATCAGCTTAGCTTTCAGCCATTCGACCAAATCCGTCGATAACTGGAGGCCTTCCGCCCATTGCGCGGTCTCGATACTTTGCCGGATCTGCAGGTCCGTCAACCGAAGGGTTTCGACGATGGACGCCAGCTCATCGAGCGAGCTATTTTCCAGGGTATCCAGATCAAGATTCATAAGCGTCCGTCGTTGACTGCAGAATAACGCCCGGGCGCGGCCCGTCCGTTTTTCAGACAACCGGGCATCAGGACAGCTTCCGCAGCAAAACCCAATCGCCTAGAAAAATCCAGTCTCCTCCCGGTGGACGTCCTGGGCCAAGCAACTCTTCAACTCCCTGCTAGACTCGGCCGAAGGGCCTCTGACCAAAAGGTGTTGGGGGTCGCGCGGTGCGGGATTTTTCGACAATCTTGCTGGGGATCGTGGTCATGGCTATGTCGCTTTCGTGGAAAGTCGGGGCTGTCTTAGCCGGTCTTGTGGTAGCCGTGGTGGCGTGGAACGGGATCTCCCAATACCTTGCTGGGCGCCACGCTGATGAGGTGATGCGCGCGTCGGCCCTCGCCGCCGAAGAGGATGCCCAACGCGCAAAAGCGCTGGCCGAACAGCACCAGGCGCAGCTCGCCGCGGACCTGGAGCAGCAGCGACAGGAACTGTCCGAAACGCATCAGCAGGTCAACGAGGAATCGCAGCAATATCAGGCCGCGCTCGCCGCTCGCATGGAAAAGCAGCACCAGGAAGAGCTGCGCGTGCAAGCCACCTACAAGCTCGACCGCAACCAGCGCTGCGATGCCGGCATCGTCATCAACCACAGCGGATCGAGCTTCACTCCCGTCATCGGCAAAACCGGTCAGCCGGTCACCTGCAAGGGCGACACCGCCGCCGAGCCGCTACGCTAGTTTTTCAGCTTGGGTAGACCGATGTTTTGCCGCAGGTCTTCGAAGGGCGGGTCAGACTTCAGGCGGGCCAGTCGCTCGTCGATATTGAAGGGCTCGGCCAGCAGATACGAGCGCTCTTTCAACGCCTGCTCGAGCGCAGCGAAAGTGGCATCCTTGTCGCCGAGTGCCGCGTGAATGACGGCGATGTAAGGCGCCACGTAGATGGTCTTCGACATGTTCTGCAGTTGCCGAGGACGTTTTCGCCTGCAACCTGCCGCCCCACCGCATACGTATAGCCACTGAGCGTAACGAATCCCAACAACCACGCGACCGATCCGTTGGGATTCGCCCGCTCATCGCCAACCTACGACATTGCCCGCGAGCTCTGCGGCATCGTTTTCGCCGGCGCCGTTTCCGGCATCGAAAGAATCGCCAGCAGGCCCACCGACACGCCACCAATCAGATACCAGGCTGGCGTCAGCGGGTTGCCGCTGAGGCGCGTTAGCCACGCCACCAAAAACTGGGTGGAGCCACCGAACACGCAGATCGACAGCGCGTACATGATGCCCAGTCCGCCCGAGCGCATGCGCCGCGGCAGCGACTCGGTAACGGTGACAATCACCGTGGCGGTGGACAGGGTCGACGCCACGGCCAGCACGGCCGTCGTCGCATATAGCGCCACCCCGGTGCGGGTGGCGCCGAGCAGATGAAACGCGGGAAAGATCGCTAGTAGCAGTACGCACCACGGCAGAATCAGCACCGGCTTGCGGCCGACGCGATCGGACAACCAGCCACTGATCGGGTCGCAGATCACGCCGCACAGGCCGACCACCACCGTGGCACCCAGCGCCAGTCGTGTCGGCATGCCCAGCGTCGCGCTGGCATAGGTCGTCATGTAATCGAGCACGTAATTGGCGGTGGTTGCCGCGGCCAGCATGGCCAGCCCGGCCGCGACGATGCGGGCATAGCCGCCCGGCGCGATACGCTCATCGTCATGCGCCGTTGCCAGATGCTTGGTCTCCAGCAGCCGGCTGCGCATCACCAGCCCAAACGGGATGATCGCCGCCCCCGCCAGCAGCGCAACACGCCAGCCCCAGCTCTCCAGCGCCGCCGGACTCAGCGCGCCGGCCAGCACCACGCCAATCAGCCCGGCCACCATCACCGACGCATCGGCGCTCATTGCCTGCAGCGAGATATACAAACCGCGCCGATGCAGCGGCGCCGACTCCATCATGAAGGCCGTACTCGGCCCCACCTCGCCGCCCAGCGCAAAGCCCTGCAGCAAACGAAATCCCACCACCAGGATCGGTGCCAGGACGCCGATCGATGCGTACGACGGCGTCAGCGGCAGGCCGATCACGGCCACGCCCATCAAACCGAACGACCACAACATCGCCGGCTTGCGCCCTCGCCGATCGCCGAGCCGACCGATCACCAACGCACCCAGCGGCCGTGTAAGAAAGCCCGCGCCGAACGTGGCCAGCGAAGCGAGCAGGCTGACGCCCGGCGTATGCGACGGGAAAAATACGCGGCCGATCTGCGTCGCAAAAAACGCGTAGGTCACGAAATCGTAAAACTCGATGGCGTTGCCGGCCACCACGGCGGCCACCTGTTTCGCGGACAGCCCCGGGCGACCACCCGCGTCCCTTGCTGTCACTGGCTCACCGTTCGCCATTATTCCCCGCCCCCAGCCCCATGCCGTTCCCTGTTTAGCAGTGGCTCGTCGCAGTGTCCACCAGGCGCGGGCGTGCTCATCCTCTGGATCAACTCGCAGAGCGCGGAAAACGCCAGTTCGCTAGAGGTTTTCTCGACGACCTGGCAGCTTGCGCGAGCCGCGCGCGTTCAACGCCGAGGCGTGGACGCCAGTTGTCGGCAGCTCTTTCGTATGCGCTTAATAAAGCGGCAAAAAACTGTCCACCCAAACTAACTCGTCGGCTTCCCAGACCTTCACTACCATACCCATGCGAGATCCCAACGAGCGCTTCGTTCACAACGCCATGGTGGTGATGCTGGCACTGGCCATGGTGGCTGCAGCAAGCGCCACAGCGATTCACTGGCTCAGCCCTTTCCATCAGCCGCTGGACGTGATCATTCCTCCCGCGATGTTTGTGGTGTTTGGCAGCCTGCTCATCGCGCTGTTTCGTCGGCCCAGTCAAGTGCGCGCTATCGGCCGCTGCGCGCTGCTGGCATCGGGCGTGGCGCTGATCGCGCCGACCTGGTTCTACGTCACCCAGTCCGTGCTTACACCGGGCATCGAACTGGTGGTTGTTCTGCCGCCGATATCCTCACTGCTGCTGATTCTGGTGCTAATGGTGATGCTGTTCTTTCCGACCCGGCAAGCGTTTCGCATCGCGCTGCTCGCCTGGGTGCTGGTCGCATGGCCGGTACTGATTTATTTGCTGCTGCATCCGCTGGAAATGGAAACCCCGCGTGGACGCGACCTGCTGATGGCCTACGGACCGGCGCTCGTCCTGGTCGCCGTGTTGATACCCGTGCAGCGTGGGCTAGCCCGCAAGATCGAACTGCTTACCTCGGAGCGCGCGCGCCTGGAAATCATTGCCAACCATGATCCGCTCACGCGCATCGCCAACCGACGCCCCGGCGAGCAGATATTGCAGACCATCCTCGCCGAACAGATTCCCGCTGGCGTCATCATGTTCGACATGGATCGCTTCAAGGCGATCAACGATACCTACGGACATGCCGTAGGTGATCAGGTGCTGCAGACAGTAGCGCAGCATTGCGATGGGCTGCTGCGCAGAGGCGAGTGCGTGTCGCGCTGGGGCGGCGAGGAGTTTCTTGTCGTCGTGCCGCACGTAGATGCCGCGGGCTTGCGGAATTTGGCCGAACGCCTGCGCTCGGCGATCGCCGAGCTGGTTGTGGCACCGGCAACTCAGGTGACGGCGTCCTTCGGTATCGCCATGATCGAAGCGGGCGACAACATGACCAGCGTGCTGCAACGAGCGGACCGAGCGCTTTACGAAGCGAAACGTCAGGGCGGCAATGGCGTGGTTGAACAACCTCCTGAAGCCACAGGAATCACGTCAGTCTAGCTCCAGCTCTCTAGACGGCTAGACTTTTCCATAGCGAAATCCGTGTCGTCGCTACCGTGCCAGCGCCGGCGTGGTCTTATCAAGAATCCTCATCGCCTCATCATTTTTGCGCTGCCACTCACGCTGCTGCGCCGCCGTCATATGAGTCACCTGATCTTTCGGCACCGGCATGGCCGACGCGACGGCAGTAGCGACAGCCATGATGGGAGCGCCGGCGACCGGCTTTGCGGACGACAGCGGCGCCACGCCGCTAGGCGCTTGGAGCGATACCGTTTTTGGCGCGAGTCCTTTGATCGTATGCATGATCACCGCATACCCGACAAGACCCATGACGATGGCGAAAGTCAAGCCAGCCAGCGGATTGCGTGAGCGCGACCGCCGACTGCGACTTGAACGATAGCCCGAAAAATTCGATTCGGCGCTTCCCAATTTTCCGCCGACGCTCGTATGTACATGGCCGGATTCGCTGGGCACGAACAATCCGGCAATCGGCCCAAGCATTTCGCGCAGTTTCGTACCATCGATCAGCGTTACCCGTGGCTCCTCGGCCGCGGCCACTCTCGCCGCACGACTAAATTCACCGCTGGTAATGACGATGGCGCCCGTCGCATGCTGCGTCAGCATCACGCCAAGCAGCTCGTGTACCGGATTGTGCGTGACCTGAAAAACGTTCCAGTGCTTGCATTGCACAATCAAGTATTGATCGTCGCGATACAGCTTGAGGTCGATGCCACCATCGAACTTCGTGCTTGAACCGCCGGTACCGACATGCTCGACGCGATAACCTTGAGCCGTGTAGTAAGTCGCGAGCAACTGCTCGAATTCCTGCCAGGAGATTTGAGCGAGCGAGTCGCTGTAGCGCTGACTTACTTTTTTATGCTGATACATGCCATACCCAATCTATTGATATTGGCTGTTCGACTGAAATTGAACACCGTAGGCGTCAGACAGCTATCTACTTCAACTCAGCCGGCTTAAACGAATACACCTGCTTCCTCCAACCCGAAGCAATGCCCATGGTGAAGCCATGGCTCAACGTGACGTCAATGTCATCTTCGTTGGCGATATCGGGATCGCCTTTTGCGAGCAGCTGCGCGATATGTTTCGCCATCGCTCTGTCGCCGGTCAGCGGCGCATCCATGCGCAATGCTGCTTGCATTGAATGGCTGGTTTCGCCATCCCTATAGATCGATCCGCGGACCACCTGTGCAGAAATAACGTGCGGTTGCGCCGATAGCGTTTGATACAACGGCAGGATTCCTACAAACATCTTGCTCTGGGCAAACCGATCGCTCACATAGGGGCCGGTTAATGCCAACAGCGCCAGCAAAGCTACCGCGACGAGATGGCCGCGCCACATTTGCAGAAACGTAACGCCCTGCAAAGCAGGTTCGGCTTGCACGACATACGAGCCCACCGCTAGATCGTGCAGGGATTGCCGCGTACGTCGATTAAAAATATAGAGATAGACAATGGCGAGTTCGCCTCCGAAGCCAAAAAGCGACAGGGCATAGACAAGTACCATGCCCATCATCGATTCCGAAGCAATAGCGAGACCACCGGCAAAGAACGGCACGCCCAGCACCACATAGCGCAACATCGAACGGGTCAGCGACAACGTGCAGCCGTGCGCATCGATTACACGCAGACCGAGCAAGCGCTTGGCCAACGTCTGCCCACCTGCCACTCGGCTATTGCAGATACCGAAATAGGCTAACGCCATGACAAAGCCGATGATCTTGGCCCAATCTCCGATGCGCGCAAGCGACTCGAAAAATACTTCACCAATGATCCAACCGGCGACGCCCAGCATCAGCAGGTCGATAAACAGCGCGCACGGCCGGCGCCAGAATCCGGCAAAGACCAATAGCTCAGGCAGCCTCGGCGGCAGCGTGGTGCTTTGCGTAGTGTCCATGTTTTCCCCTTCCCTTGGTTGGCGCATCTTGCATCAAACGCCCAACCGTTGGCGAGATGCCTGCGGGAGATGGCGCCAACGAAGGCACGTTGGCACCGAAGACTTTAGCTCCGGTAGGGCGCCGGACTCTATCGCACCAACCTTTTATCAAACGTCTGCCGCGCTTCCTCCACTTCGGGCAGGTAGACGACCGTCCATTCGTACAAAGCCTTGAGCGGCTTTTTCAGACTTTTGCCCAATGCCGTTACGCTGTACTCCACCGCGATGGGCGACGCCTCGACCACGCGCCGGGCCACGATGCCGTTGCGCTCCAGGCGGCGCAGCGTCTGGGTAAGCGCTTTTTGCGTGATGCCTTCTAACGTGCGCTTGATCTCGTTGAAGCGCAGCGGGCCTTCGTTGAGCGCAGCCAGAATCAGTACCGACCATTTATCAGCCAGCTCGTCCAGCAGGAGACGGCTGGGGCAATCGGAAGCCTGAAGTACGCGGTGTTTGAGTGAGGCCATGGCGGTTTCCTCGCGGCTACCTGGTTGCCGAATCGTGCCTTATTGACACTAGGTATACAAACTATACCATCGACGCATTACTCCCCAATGGATCCTTTCGCATGACATCCAGCACCACAAACTTGCCTGACACCGACGTGCTGTTCCAGCCGTTTCGGATCAAGAACCTCACGTTGAAGAACCGCGTCGTGATGGCGCCGATGACGCGCTCGTTCTCGCCCCATGGCGTGCCGGGCGCCGATGTAGCGGCTTACTACCGCCGCCGCGCCGAGGGCGAAGTCGGGCTGATTCTGTCCGAGGGCACGGTGATCGATCGGCCGGCCGCGCGCAACGAGGCCCAGATTCCGTTCTTCCACGGTGAGGCCGCGCTGGCCGGTTGGCAGAATGTCATCGACGCCGTGCACATCGCGGGCGGCAAGATGGGGCCACAGATTTGGCACGTGGGTTCGGTCAAGCATCCGACGACTGACTGGGTCCCCGCCGGCTCCATCGAAAGCCCCTCTGGCCTTGTTGCACCCGGTGTGCCGCGCGGGCAGCCGATGAGCGAAGAAGACATCGCCGACACCGTGGCCGCATTCGCTCGCGCGGCTGCGGATGCGAAACGTCTGGGCTTCGACACACTGGAGATTCACGGCGCGCACGGCTATCTGATCGACCAGTTTTTCTGGTCAGGCACCAACGAGCGCAGCGACCGCTACGGTGGCGCTACGCTAGTGCAGCGCTCACGCTTTGCCGGCGAAGTGGTCAAGGCAGTACGCAAGGCCGTCGGTCCGGACTTCCCGATCATCCTGCGCGTGAGCCAATGGAAGCAGCAGGAGTACACAGCACGCCTGGCGACAACGCCGCAGGCGATGACCGATTGGCTATTACCGCTGGTCGAAGCCGGCGTCGACATTCTGCACTGCTCGCAGCGCCGCTTTTGGGAGCCGGAGTTCG